>CAZQWP010000001.1:0-29171 GCA_964597005.1 uncultured Methanosarcinales archaeon
TTTCATAATAGATCAACAAATGTTGTCATCATTTTTGGGCACTTTCATGGTAAAAAAATGATAATTTTTGGTATAAAGAGAATACATTCTCTTCATAAAAGAAAAGAAACTGTCAAAGTTGGGTTGAAAATAAATATAAAACAGCTTACAAGCTAAAATACGAAATAATGACTAATGCACTTAAGGGTAACTTTCATTAGATGATTTTGATACTCCGATTAAAAAGACAGATTTACTCCTGAATATTTCCAAAAAGGCTTTCGAGGATTCTGATTAAACCCTAATTTTTATTTTTGAAAAACAATCTTGTTTAGACCTGGTTGAAATTTGACCCATATCCTGTTATTTTCCATCTTTTTCTTCAATATTTTGTTACTTTTAAGATAGCTTCCACTATCCTAAATAGTTCCGTTTGGTTTAAAACTATAATCAGAATCCTCTGTAATTAATGACTACTCCAAAATAGCAGCAAAAACAAAGTACGACCATTGTGTAGCAAAAATATTAATAATAGTAACACATATTTCTATTTATCTTGCAAAAATGTAGTTGTCAGAGGAGTTGTAATTTTGAAAAAAAAATTAATTAGGTTTGTTTTACTTACTGGACTTATTTTATGTTCTGTAAGTATGGCAAGTGCCCATTTCACAATGGTTTTTCCTAGTGATAGTGCGGGTACCGTATGGGATGTGTCACCTGAGGATTATATAGCAGAGCTTGGCGATACTAAGACAATATATCTGATCTGGGGACATCCTTATGAGCATATATTATTTGATATGGGGTCTATACCTGAAGTGTCTGTTGTGAAGCCAGACGGCACGCTTGAGCAATTGTCAGTGGAAGAAACCACTGTTGAAGGACAGGATGAGGATGGAAATGCCGGAACTTTCGTGGCTTACAAGACCTCGTTCACTGTCGACCAGATGGGAGATTCGGTTGTCGCTGTTAAATATCACGACTCTGAGGAAGATTTGGTAGACTACACCAAAGCGGTCATCCACTGTGGTGAAGAGATGTGGATTGGCTGGGATGCAGAGGTTGGACAGGAGACCGAGATACTTCCATACATGCGACCATATGGTATGGAAGAAGGATTTGTATTTTCCGGACAGGCAAAATATGATGGTGAAATTCTTGCAGGTGCTCCTGTAGAGGTTGAAATATACCACACATTGGATGCGGGTATTGAGATTGTAGAAGCTGCAGAGGAAATGTTCCCATATGATGCACCTATGGTGTTTACGAGGCTTACCAAGTCCAATGCGGATGGAGAGTTTATGTATACACTTGATGAACCCGGAATATGGTTCGTTGGGGCTACAATGGAACCGGAAACAGGATCCTCCGTAAGAGGTGTGTTCATGATACCGGTGCTTGAGTCGTTTCCAGCAGTTGAACAGTCCTCCCCATCCGCAGAACTCCAGCAAGCAGCAGAAAAACCTGTATCATCAGCAAGTGCGCCAGGTTTTGAGGCAATTCTTGCAATAACTGGAATTCTTGCAGCACTCTTTGTTACATCAAGGAGAAAATAAGAATTTTAAGCTGGAATCGGGAGGGTTTACCTCCCCTTCTCAGTATATTTTTGCTGTAAAGTTATGATGGATCGTTAATTTGTTAATTGCATTCTAAAAAAGGAGGATTAAACGGTGCACATATCAGATGGAGTTTTATCATCTTCTGTTATAATAGCTGGTTTCGTCATAACACTGGTATTGCTTATGATAACGCTGTGGTGGAGCATGAAGCAGAGTGATGTGAAAGAGCAAATACCAAAGCTTTCTGTGATGGCAGGAGCCTTTTTTGTAGCTTCCCTGATTCATATACCGGTTCCACCCACCTCTGTTCATCTGATACTAAATGGACTAATGGGTGTAGTTTTGGGAGCACTTTCATATCCCGCAATATTTATAGGTCTCACCCTGCAGGCAGTTTTATTCCAGCATGGTGGCTTCACGACCATCGGCATAAACACTATGAATATGGGGATTCCCGCATTGCTTGCTTATGGTATTTTCAAGATTGGATATCAAAAAGGCATTCCTCTTGTATTAATTGGAGCTATTTCGGGCGGTCTTGCAGTGTTCATTAGTGTGATTTTTTTGGCAATGTCCCTTATAACTACTGGTGAGGAATTTATTGATATTGCCAGACTTACTGCAATAGCCCATGTGCCAATTGTGATAATTGAAGCAATTGTAACCGGATCAGTGGTTGCTTTTCTTGCAAAAGTCAAACCAGAATTGTTACCTATTGATATGGAGAGAGATAAAAGATGAAGAAAATTAAAACTTTGAACTTTATACTACTGGTTTTAGTTCTCTGCACCACACTGATGCCGGTGGCGTCCGCACACAGGGTGTACCTACTGGAACAGATAAATGAAGTACAGATAAAATCATGGTATGGTGGTGGAACCGCCATGGCAGATGCGGATATGGAGATCTACTCTATAAAAGATGGGCAGGAAGAACTGTATCTTAAGGGCAAGACCGATTCGGATGGAATGTTCTATTTCACACCAAAATTGGGGGTTTCCGAGTACAGGGCAGTGGTATCTGCAACAGGACATAAGACTGATAAGGTGATTGATTTTGCAGGAGGAGTACAGCAGGAAGAAGCAGAGCTCCCACTTGCGATGAGAATATTTGCAGGGTTTGGATATTTGATCGGTCTGGCTGGAATAGCAATGTATTTAGCAGCACGAAAATTGAAAAACGAACATTCAAATAATTAAAGTGGAAATGTGACATCATGGAATATCCTGAGATTGATAGATATGCATCACTTAAATCTCCAATACATCAATTTGATCCGAGGGCAAAAATAATTAGTTTTTCCATTCTTATTTTTTTTGTTGTGTTTGTAAATGAACTTGATATTGCTGTTATTAACCTTTTTTTTTCATTTATCCTTATTCTTATCTCAAAACTCCCTATCAAATTCGTGCTTAACCGAATAAAATGGGTACTTTTATTTGTTCTTCCCTTCCTCATTATTATGCCTTTTACTGCAGGTGGGTCTGAACTGATGACCATCGATGGAATAAAAATGACCCATGAAGGGCTTGTACTTGGAATCCTGATTGTTCTAAGGGCTACATCAGCAGTGATGCTTATATTAACGATGCTTGCGACAATGAGGTTTGATACCACGATAAAGGCACTTTATATGCTGAATGTGCCGGGGTTGCTTATTCAAATGCTGATGTTCACGTACCGTTACATATTTGTTTTTTTAGACGAGTTTCTAAGAATGTGGAGGGCGATGGGGTCCAAAGGTTTTAAATTAAAGGCAAACATGTACGCACTCTCTATGCTTGGAAATGTGGTTGGTATGTTGATTGTCAAAAGTTACGAGAGGGCTGACAGGGTATATCAGTCGATGATCTCTAAAGGTTATACGGGAAATCCAAAAACAATGGTAAAGTTCAATATGGTAGCAAAGGATTATGCTCTAGCCTTTCTTTTGATAGGTATTGCAATACTGCCGTATATAAGTAAGGTGGTTTTGTGACACCGGAAGCCATATCTATCAGGTCTTTGAACTATTCATATCCAGACGGGACAAAAGCACTGGAAGATGTTACTATTAAAGTAGAAGCGGGTGAAAAGGTCGTAATAATTGGTCCGAACGGTGCTGGAAAAACCACACTCTTTCTACATCTAAATGGCATTATCAGGAGTTTGGAAGATAATGTTAGTGTATTTGGAAAAAACATCGGGAGAATGGCTACTGAAGAGCGGATAAAAGAGGTAGGAATTGTTTTTCAGGATCCAGATGATCAGCTGTTCATGCCCACAATTTTTGATGATGTGGCATTCGGTCCAATCAACATGGGTTTGGATGAAGGAGAAGTGGAAAGAAGGGTGAAAAAAGCTCTTGCAACTGTTGGTCTGCTTGGCTATGAAGATAGAGTGCCGCATCATATGAGTTATGGGCAAAAGAAGAAAGCTGCACTTGCGTCTGTTCTTTCAATGGAACCAAGAATACTTGTACTGGATGAGCCCACAGCCAACCTCGACCCAAGGAGCAGGGTAGATTTCATACGGGTAATAAATGACCTAAACAAAAAAGAGGGGATTACAATTGTGATAGCGATGCATGATGTGAATGCGCTTCCCGAACTTTCAGACCGTGTTTATGTTCTGAACAGGAGGGTTGTGGCAGAGGGTTCACCTAGAAAGATTTTTTCAGACTCTGGTCTCCTTAAAGAGAATAATCTTGAAGCTCCAGAGGTATTCAATCTCTTCAAGGTGCTAAGGTGTTTTGGATATAACTGTGATGATCTACCCCTCTCGATGTATGAAGCAGTTGAGGTGCTTACAAGAACAATAGAGGATGGGGACGGGCATGTTCACCTCCATATCCATGAGCACACCCATGAAGAGGTGAAAAAAATAATGTATAGCTACAATCACCACTGAGAAAAGATCATAGAGAATTTTGGTCAAACGTTGCGATGGCACACCCAACCGCAGCAGAGCTGCGGGGTATAATTATTAAGATTAAACCAACACAAATAGCAATATTTGATACGGCACAGTTCCAAAATCCAGTTATTTTGGCATTTATCGCATCAAACAATTTTCTAGATTGATGACGATGCCAATCGAAATCGATGCAAATCAATGTTAATCAGTACCTTAAAATAACTGGAAAATGATATTGTGCCATTTGATACATAAAAACTATATTTATTATTTTATGATATCGTTTATTGATTTTGTATTGCGTGAAGAGTATGAACAGGTGAAACGTATTGGAGATAAATTATCAGAGATTGATTTGTTGATCAACTGGGAAGCATTTCGACCTATAATTACAGGATTGTATAATAAAAATATCTAGAAGGGTTGCCGTTAAAATGGTCTTTGCTTCATTCGCATTCAACTTATTCCAGCTTACAACTCTCAAAAACGTCTATTTTGGAATCATACTGGCATTGGTATTCGCAGGCATTTATGTCCTAGTAATCGGGGCTAATGCTCTTGAAGCCTATGTCATACTAAGCAAATATTTTGAAGGGTGGAGGACTCCTCTAGACGATATGAAACCAGGGATCTATATGGTAATCCTACCACATATTGCACATTTCTCCTGAAAAAGCAAGATATCTCTTGCAAGAGGATATCTAGATCAATGAATATTTAGATAAATGAGGATAAATACGAGATTATGTCCTGCACTATGTTCGGCAGACGCCGTTCTTGGCGTTCAGGTAGGAATCCCTTGCGATCTGTGCGCTGCCTTTTATATCCACGATCTCCATGTCAAACTTCCTGGCTATCTTAAGGACATTCTTGTTAAAATCCGGGTCCCGTGAAATTTCCGTATGTATCCTGGCGAGCCTACTGTATCTCGGGTTTTTCAGGGTTTTTATATCGAAGTCCGGAGAACTGAAGCCTTCATTCTCCATTTCGTCCCAACTGGAAGCCCACATGGGGGTCAAGTAGATCGTGCCCACTCCCCTGTTGCTCAGCATGGTGTCTGCATATTCATCATTGCCTCCAAGAGCTGCACTGATGCAGTCTTCCACCTTTTCCCCAATCCCGTCCCTGAGGAAGTAAAGGGAGCAATCCAGTTCCTTAAAATCGGTTTCAATGTTTCCCAGTGAATGTCCGCATGTGCCGTAAAAAATGAGTATTCCATCTGAAAAACCTGCCATTTCCTCTATGTTCCGGTAGACCTCAGATCTCAGGATATCGATGTCTGTATGCAAGGCAAGTTTCATCATGTTAACGACCACTGTGACATTTCTTCTGCCCTTATCTTCCATTTTCTCATGGACCTGTCCGAAAACCGAAAATCTCTTTAGGGGACTTATGAGTTTCATGAACAGAGAGCTTTGCGTTCCTTTCAGAAGGGATGGAACCCTGTCCAGAGGAGCTATCCAGGGCTGGCAGTTTTCGGACCTGAACTTTTGCAGAAGGCTGAAATATTCCCTGTTCTGAACTATGACAAGCTGCTTCAGGTCCCGATCTTCCGAGAGGACATACGCGAGTTCGTCTTCAAGCATCCCGCAGGCAATTATACTCAGTACAGGCATTGGTGAACCATCTTATAAGTGATCGATCGTTTTTAATAACGCTTTGATAATTAAACAAGCCGATTCGATTTCAAATTTTTGTTGCTGCAAGGGATTTTTGCAGGACAGAACCTGAATGAATTTATAACTTGAAATATAAGATAGAAGCTATGTGGAGCGTAGTACTCAAAAGGTTCGAAAAGCACCCGGCACAGGCAAAGGTCCTGAAGCTGCTTTTTGAACGGGGTTTTCAGGTAAACGATGACGGAAAAGTTACGTCAGGCAGCATCGAGATCGCACATACTCAGCTTGCAAAGGAGGCAGGTGTTGACAGGCGCGTGGTTGATTCGACCACGGATGCGATATTATCGGACGAACTACTAAAAAATATATTCCAGAACGTGCATTCGATACCTTTTTTACGGGATGTGGCACCGTCGCTGGGCTTGGGAGTGATAATCATTACGCCGGAAGATGCTGCACATACCGGGATACTGGCAGAGGCCGCCAAGATGATCTCCGACAATGGGATCAGCATCCGTCAGGCGGTTTCAGACGACCCGTATTTTACTGAGGAAGCAAGGCTTACCATCATTACGGATACAAAGGTACCCGGGAACCTGATAGAGGAGATGCTTAAACACCCCTACATCAAAGGCGTTACCGTGTATTGAATGCAGATGTCAAAGTGTGTTTTCAGATAATCGGTAATTCATATAAGCCTGACACATAAACGCCGCAAACACCCAAAGCTCTTCGGTCAATTCCTATAAAAAATGACTTTAAACCATAGAGTGTTAGAGAAGTAGCACATAATAATCACAATACTGTTCTTGCAAAGGCGAGGAAGACGTTGAGCATTTGCAGGGAATTGGTGTGGGACAGCAGTTTTTTTATCAGGACGGATGGCTGGTCCATATCACCGTATTCTGTGATCATGTCCAGAATCGCGGGGTTGTTCATGGAGGTGAGGAGGTCGTCAAGTTCGGCATCGTTCAGTCCTCCCATGTATTCATGGATCTTCATGCCAATTCCAAGTTCCCTTTGAAGTTTTTGACGCCACCTTGTTTCATACTCATTGAGACGAATGGATGATGCATCCCCCTCGCTGGTGGCAAGGGCTGCAACCTCACCTGCGATCTTTGCGCATAAAGCACCTGTGTAGACCCCTCCGCCTGATGTTGGCTTGACCTGTCCGGCAGCATCCCCTACGATCATGACACCCTCGGAAACGGTCCTTTTCAGCGGTCCAAGAGGGATGCCGCCGATCACGAAGTCAAGGGAACCGCCGCCATATTGCTTTGAGACGTGGGGATTTGAGTCGAGCAGGCGGTTAAGATATCCCAACGAAGCGGTTTCAGAACCTGCAGGAACCGCAAGCCCGATGCGGGATATGTGGTCACTAACAGGCACGGTCCATGCAAAGAAACCGGGTGCAGGGGAACCAGGGAACAGCTCGACAAAATTATTGTCCTTTGAAACGTAGGGGGCTTCAACCTGTATACCAGAGAGGACCTTCTGCACCTGCCCGAGACCTGCCATTTTTGAGATCTTCCCCTGAACGCCGTCAGCCCCGATCACCACGCCGGCTGTTATGGTCTTTTTAAGCCCTCTGTGCAGTACGTCCACTTTCTGGACCGTGGGTCCGGTTTCAAGCCCTATCGCCTTTGTCCTGAGAAGGATGTCCGCACCGGCTTCCGTTGCCATGGCGACAAGCCTTCGGTCGAACATCTTCCTGGATACTGCATAGGCTTTTGTTTTGCCGCCGTCGATGGGAAGGCAGCAGCCTCCCGGAGAATAGATGAATGCGCCGCGCACATCGTTCAGTACAAACTCGTCCGAGGGCTTGACATCGCACTCTGAGACGGCACGGGTGCTGAGCAGTCCGGTGCACTCCACAGGGGAACCAATGGATGCATGTTCCTCGATCAACAATACACTGGCACCGTTGTTTGCAGCATAACGCGCGGTGGTAGAGCCCACTGGTCCTGCCCCCACTACTACCACGTCGTAGTTCATATTCGTAGTACTGACCGATTAGTATAAATCTTGAACGATTGGTCCGAAAATGGGTCATTTGAGAGGGTCAGCAAAACAAATGGGGGCCATATACTTTGGTGTTGATGAATTGTGACAGACCAACGTTTCATAAGGATTTTAAACGATGGCTTTAATAAAAATTAACATGCGATTCAAAGTTGTTATTGAAGAAGACGAAAAAGATGGTGGGTATGTTGTTAGCTGCCCTGCGCTGCAGGGTTGCTTTTCTTAGGAGGATTCGGTCGAAGAGGCTCTTGAAAACATCAAGGAGGAAATGCAGGTATGTATGGAGTCCCTTACTGAAGATGAACTTAAATACGGGCCTGCCGGGACTTGAACCCGGGATATAAGCTCCGGAGGCTTATGTGCTATCCACTACACTACAGGCCCATTAAGAGAAGTAAAAGGATTTTGGTGTAAGCTAGGTGAATGCTTTTATGGGTGATAAATTTGATGTTAGGTGGAGTGGGTGCGAAATGCATGCACGTGATTTTGAAAAATATTGAACAGTTTAATGAAAAATGTCTAATATTACTCAAAGTGGATAAGTTGAAAGTCCAGATTAAGTAAAATGATTGAATTCACAAACAATATATAATAATTTACTCTTTTAAGTAAAAAAAGCCCTTACAAAACAAGAAGATGAGTTGTTACAGATGAACCATCTGTAACGTTTTTCTAACTCACTGGAAACCAGTGACCGTTCATACTATCAGTTCTGGAGTACAATCTCGATGTTGATGTCCTTGGGGACCTGGATACGCATAAGCTGCCTCAGGGCTCGCTCGTCTGCTGCGATATCGATCAGTCTCTTGTGGACACGCATTTCCCAGTGATCCCATGTAGCAGTACCATCACCGCTCGGGCTCTTTCTGGTTGGTACTACCAGTTTCTTGGTAGGGAGTGGAACAGGGCCTGAAATACTGACACCGGTCCGCTCAGCAATGTTCTTCACCTGATTGCACACACCATCAAGGTGCATCGGGCTAATTCCAGATAATCTTATTCGTGCTTTCTGTGTCATAATTTCTCACGTGAAAAAAGGAGAAGAATTATTTCTCCTTAGCACTCATGCACATACCGGCAGCAATTGTCATTCCCATATCCCTGACAGCAAACCTGCCGAGCTGTGGGATCTCCTTAACCGGCTCAATGACCATAGGTCTTGTCGGTTTAACGGTAATGATCGCTGCATCCCCTGCCTTAATGAAAGTCGGGTTCTCCTCTTTCACCTGACCGGACTTGGGGTCAAGCTTCTTATCAAGGGACATAAAGGTACATGCTGTCTGCGCTGTGTGGCAGTGGAACACAGGTGTATATCCTACAGTGATAGCTGACGGGTGCTGCAACACAACAATCTGTGCAGTAAACTCATCCGCAACCGTTGGTGGGTTAGCTTTCGGACCGCAGACGTCACCTCTTCTAACATCAGTCTTCCCGACACCACGCACATTCCATCCGATATTGTCACCGGGTACAGCCTGCGCAATTTCCTCGTGGTGCATCTCAATAGATTTAACCTCGCCGCCTACGCCGCTTGGCATGAATACTACATTTTCACCCTTCTTCATAATTCCGGTCTCAACCCTGCCCACAGGCACGGTACCTATACCGGAGATGGTGTAAGCATCCTGCACCGGGATCCTCAATGGAAGTTTGTCCGGTTTCTCTGGCACATTGAGTTCATCAAGTGCTTTCAGAATGGATGGTCCCTTATACCAGGGTGTATTCTCGCTTGGCTTGGAGATATTGTCACCTGCAAATGCAGATGTGGGTATGAACGGAATCTCACTTGCTTTGAACCCTACCATACCGAGAAGCTGTGAAACTTCTTTCTTGACCTCGTTGTACCTTTCCTCGCTGTACTTTGAAGAATCCATCTTGTTAACTGCAATGATCAACTGGTTGATACCCAAAGTTCTTGAAAGGAACACGTGCTCCTTTGTCTGGTCCATCACACCATCAGGTGCTGCAACCACAAGAATCGCCGCATCTGCCTGGGAGGCACCTGTGATCATATTTTTCACAAAGTCCCTGTGACCCGGACAGTCCACAATGGTAAAGTAGAACTTGTCAGTATCAAATCTCTTATGTGCAATATCAATCGTGATACCTCTTTCCCTCTCTTCCTTGAGTGAGTCCATGACCCATGCGAATGCAAAGGATTCTTTACCCTTCTCTTTCGCTTCAGCTTTAAACTTTTCAATAACATGTGCAGGCACTGCACCAGTCTCGTACATCAACCTGCCAACAAGTGTAGACTTGCCATGGTCGATGTGACCGATAACTGCTAAGTTCATGTGTGGTTTCTCTGCCATACATTTATTCTCCTTTTAACTCCATTTCAATATCAAATTAATATGATTTGACCATAATAGTTGTTTTAATGCTTAAACCTTTCCGAAGATTAAAGTAGAATTTTACCAAAAACCGCGAATCATCCTACAAACTCACGAAGTCCGTTGATTTCGGCAATTCCGCCTTCAATCCCTTCCGTTCCCTGATCTGTTTCACAACATCAGTGACAAGATTTGCAGGAAGAGGTTCAAATCCAATGAATTCCGTACTCCACATTGCACGGCCTTCAGTTGCAGACCTTACATCTCCGGCAAACCCGAACAATTCCGAAACAGGTGCCTTGGATTCTATCATGGTCATATCGCCTTCCGATGTCATGTTCGTAATAATTCCGCGGCGACCCTGTATCTCCTTGGTAGCCCCGCCCATATGGTCCTGAGGGACCTGAATGAACACCTTCTGGTATGGTTCGAGCATGGTATCATTTGCCATGAGCATTGCTGCCTGTATAGCCTGTCTCGATGCAGGGATCACCTGTGCTGGACCACGGTGCACGGCATCTTCATGCAACTTTGCATCCATGAGTTTCACCTTCACGCCCATACACGGTTCCCTGGAAAGAGGACCGGCTTTCATGACCTCTGCAAACCCTTCAAGGATGAGTTCCATGGTCTCATTCAAATACTGGATACCCTTTGTGAGGTCCACATAGATATTGGTCTCATTAATATCAACAATACCTTTTGCCTCCTCTTTAGTCATTCCAACAGACATCAATTTTTCCCTGCGTTCCAGTTCAGGCATTCTCATTGAGACCCCGCCTTCCCTGATAAGTTCAACCACATCCTGTTCAAGTGGCTCCACCACTACATAGAACCTGTTATGCCTGTTTGGAGACTTACCCTCCACCGGTCCGGCAGTGCCTCGTATCGTCTCACGGTATACCACAAGCGGTGGCGTGGTGGTTATCTCAACTTTCTTGTCACGTTCTATCCTGTGTGCAATAACCTCAAGGTGCAGTTCACCCATACCTGCCATCAAGTGCTCCCCAGTCTCCTCATTAAGAGTGATCTTAAGTGTTGGGTCTTCCTTGGCAACCTGCCTTAAGACCTCTACGAGTTTCGGCAGGTCCTTCATGTGTTTTGCCTCAACCGCAACGGTCACCACAGGTTCACTTGCATGCCTGATACTTTCGAATGGGGTCATACCCTCAAGTGTGGTAACTGTTGAACCAACGATCGCGTCCTTAAGTCCGGTAACGGCTGCAATGTTCCCGGCAGGGATAACATCCACTTCGAGACGTTCAGGTCCCATAAAGATACCAACCTGCTGTATCCTGTTAGTTTTAGGGGCACCGGATACGTATACTTCCATACCACGTGTCAAGGAACCACTAAATAACCGGCCTGTTGACACCTCTCCAGCATGCGGATCCATGGAAATGTCGGTGACCATGAATGCCAGATCTCCATTGGCATCTGCGTTCTTCATGGATATTCCGATAACAGATTGTTTATCACCGTGCCAGATCGCATTAACCCTGCCCTCCTGTGCATCGAGGGGGTTCGGGAGGAAACGGATCACCATATCGTTCACAGCTTCATGCAGCGGACATTTTTCTGCAAGTGCCTTCATGTCTCCTTCCTTGCAATAATTGAACACATCATTAAAGGATACGCCGGTTTTCTGCATCATCGGCACGCTGATCGCCCAGTTGTACAATGCTGAACCGAATGCAACAGTACCGGCAGCAGCATCAACTCTCCAGCCTTCCTTGTAACGATCTTCGTTCATACCTTTGATCAGCTTATTGACATGGTCGATCAATTTACCCAGCCGGATCTGCATCTCCTGTGAATCCACCTGCAACTCGTTGATCAGACGGTCCACCTTGTTGATGAACAGCACAGGTTTAACATGCTCCTTAAGCGCCTGCCGCAGCACGGTCTCGGTCTGGGGCATGGTGCCCTCAACCGCATCAATAACAACAACCGCACCATCAACCGCACGCATTGCACGTGTAACGTCGCCACCGAAGTCAACGTGACCAGGTGTATCGATCAGGTTGATGAGGTATTCCTCCCCACCATATTCATGGACCATTGAAACGTTTGCGGAGTCAATTGTGATACCACGTTCCTGCTCCTCCTCATCAGAATCCATGAATAACTGGCGACCTGCGAGTTCCTTGGAGATCATGCCAGCACCAGCCAGCAGGTTATCCGATAAAGTGGTTTTCCCGTGGTCGATATGAGCGACTATACCGATATTTCTGATTTTTTCCGGATTATTCATGAGCGCTGTCACGCGCTCAACCATTTTCTTCCTTCGTCCCATGTTAATGACCTGTATAACTTAATTATTATAACAAAAAGTAGCTGAACTAACGTGCTGCTTTTGCCACCCTTTCCTTTGAATCCTTCCTGTTGATGGAAAAACACTTAGCATCATGGTTTGCCGCTGCAATTATCTCCGCTGCCAGACAATCTCCAATCGGGCGTTTTGACTTGAATGCCGCCTGCTTCGCACCCATTGAAATAAATCTCAGGGCAGCATCAACGCGCCTTTGGGGTGCGGTATCCACTGCTTTGGGAACGGATATCCCTCCGTACTTGAGCCTCACAACCTCTTCCCTTGGACCGGCATTTGCAATAGCCTCTACTAGAACCTGTACAGGGTTCTTCTTAGTCTTTAACATTATAACGTCAAATGCATCATTCACAATACGCATTGCAAGCTGTTTCTTGCCCGTATTGCTCTCTGTTTGCATCATTTTGTTTACCAGACGTTCAACGATCGAAATATCTGATTTATTAAACTGCTGTCTTGCATGTTTTCCATTCGTGTGGGGAATAACAATAGGTTCGAGACTAACATATCTTTTGATTCCAGGGTCTGTTATCTCTACTTCGGATAGGTCCCATTTGCCAAAAACTTTGTACATAATAATTATCTCCTTGGTTTCTCCTTTCGCCCGATTACCATTTCCCTCAAACATACGTTGTTTACGGCAATCACTTTGAACCGGACACCTGGAATATCACCCTTGGCACCACCCATACGGCCGCCAATCCTTTCAACTGTTACTTCATCATGTTCGTCAATAAAGTTGATCGCACCGTCCCCAGGACAGAAAGCCGTTGCCTGACGTCCATTTTTGATCAACTGAATCCGAACGCACTTCCTGATCGCGGAGTTCGGCTGTTTTGCCTCAATCCCTACTTTCTCGAGCACAATTCCGCGTCCCTGCGGGGCGCCCCCGAGAGGGTCTGATTTTATATTCAATCCAAGGGTACGCCGATTGTAACGCGTATCCTTCCATCGCGCATCCTTTCGGATTTGCTGAAGTGTATGAGCTGCATATTTTCCGTTAGGCATATACTATGTCCTCCAATTATGTTCCATTTATGAGTGTAAATTTGATCTTTTATTGCAGAATCACATCATCAATATCGTGATGCCGATGTGCAAGCATTTTAACCTTCTCAATGTTCTTGCCCTCGCGTCCTATAGCAAGACCTTTGTCTTTATTAGATACTTCTACATAAGCCAATCGCTTGTTATGTTTGTATAGGATGTTCACAGATCTAACAGATACGAAACCGAACGCGTTCTTTATAAATGTAACTGGATCGTCTGAATATTCAACGAGTTCGATATGTTTATCAACGCTTTTTTTCATGCGGTTAATATGGTCACCGTTTCTGCCAATAGCTGCCCCCATATCCCCGGGCTTTACAACAAATATTATCCTTTCGTCATCCACAATACAATCCCGGGTAGTTGCTCCGGTCACACTTTCAAACAAAGCTATGTATCTGATTCCTTCTGTTGAAAGTCTGATCTCACTCAAATAACGCAACTCCTTCTAAACCACAGCCAATATATCAGATTCTCCGGCATCAATGATCGCCAATGCAGCAATTGTAAACGGTTTACCACAGGCTGGCCCAAGTTCTACGTTCGTACCCGGATAGTTCAACACAGGTACCGTTGAAGACGCGATCTTTGTTTTCAGTTCTTTCGGACAGTTTGCAGCAAGAACTACCATTTTTGCATCTCCGTTAACTGCTGCATCAATAGTGAGTTTTGATCCAATTACCACTGCCCCGGTCCTGATAACTTTTATTAACGCTTTATCAATATTAATATCCATTTGCATCAACTCTTTTTTTGGTCCCAAATCAAGGTTCCTATTCTAATCACTAATTCAATATATCTACTTTCTGGTTGTGAGCGAGTAGCCACTAACTATCAATTCGACTTTGTGATCCATGAAGAAAGTCGCATACCCCTAATAAAAACCCACAGTTTCAAATTACCCCATAGCCCCTCTTTTAACGACCAGGTGTACGTCCCCTGTTCCCATTTTAATGGGCTGTCCGACAATAATATTTTCAGTAACGCCGTTCAGTTCATCCACATCTCCACGCATTCCCGCATCAAGAAGGTGGTTAACAGTGACCTCAAAAGCTGCACGGGCAAACACACTTGCCTTCTCACCCGAAATACCATGGCGTCCGATCTGTTTTACCTCACCGTCACAGCTCATAATGTCCGAGACGAGCATGATATGCCGGATATCCACAGTAAGACCCTGCTCACGCAGGGTATCCATAGCTTCCTTTATGATCGAGTTCCTAGCAGCCTCAATACCAAACACCTCGTATATCTCACCAATGTTGTTGGTATAGGTTCTTGTCACATCCACTCCTTCGACCTGCAGGACTTTCTTGAGTACCGACCCCTCGGTATAAAGGGTATATTCTTCCCCGTCCTTTCGAATGACAACCCTCTTGACGCCTTCTATACCTTTAAGGGTAATATTATGTATATTCTTTGCAATCTGGAGAAGTTCCCGGTACGATGGTTTATCCGGTGTTATGATTATCTGGTTATCCACAACATCTGATATCTTCACCAGCACACCAAGACCATCACGGAGCTTATCTGCAACATCATCAACAGTGACCTTTCTTTGAACGAGTGTTTTCTCATTCAGGTCAACAATAAGCTGCATATTTGCCAGGTCAGTTGTAACATCTGCCAGATGCTCGATATGAGTAGCCTCGATCTCCCATGCAAGGGTACGGACTATATCCCTGTCTGTCGCGTACTCCTTTTCGAGTGCAATGGTCATCATCGGCGTACTGGGCGTCTTTCTTGCATCCACGATCTCTATCAGACGTGGCAAACCAAGTGTAACGTTAATCTCAGCCACACCAGCATAGTGGAACGTACGCATTGTCATCTGTGTGCCAGGTTCACCAATGGACTGGGCAGACACCACACCCACAGCCTCACAAGGCTCAACACAGGCGTATTCATAATTCTCCATAATACGCTTGATGATCTCTTCCATCTCTTTTTTGGTGACACCCACCTTCATAACGTCTTCCTTGAGCGTCGTAAGAATGTTATTTGGAAGCGGAAGATTACTGACCATCGAGTCGATCGTTGCTTCACTTATAACCATTTATGCCATCTCCTTACCTGTAACTGCCTCAACAACCCTGTGCACTGCCTCGGGTTTACTATAGTCGCTCTTGGTGGAGTCAATTCCATCCTCACCATATTTGAACTGTACAACAACACCACGGGTTTCACGTACAGTGCCATCATACTGGACTTCCAGGTCCTGCAGGGCATTAACAAGACGCCTCTGGAGGTATCCTGACTGTGAAGTACGGACCGCCGTATCCACAAGACCCTCACGACCACCGATGGAGTGGAAGAAATATTCGGTGGGATTGAGCCCGCTCTTATAGCTAGCCTTGACAAAACCATGTGCGTCTGCAGCCAGATCACCTTTTTTAAAGTGAGGCAGAGTTCTACCTGCATACCCTCTTCGGATACGTTCTCCACGAACTGCCTGCTGCCCAACACACGCCGCCATCTGGGTCAAGTTCAGCATCGAACCCCTTGCACCGGATTTTGCCATTATCACAGCAGAGTTTTCCAACCCCAGATGATTACCTGCAATGGCACCGGTCTGGTCCCTGGCTTTACCCAGTTTTTGCATAATCTTCATCTCGATGGTCTCGGCAAGTGTTCGACCTGGCAGTGGTTCAAGCTCCTTTGCTATATATGCCTTGATCAGCTGCTTGACCTCCTCTTCAGCATCAGCCATAACCCCTGCAATCTGCATCTCTGCCTCCTTTGGAATATCCTCGTCACTAATACCAAAACTGAGTCCTGTACGCATTATTCCGCGAATTGCAAGCCGTGTAACATCATCTACAAATTTAGCACCTGCTGTAGTGCCGTATTGTTTCACGATGGTGTCAAGAACAATACCTTTGAACGCCCCGATGGACTTTTCATCGATGGTACCAAGAATCAGTTCCCCATCTTTGATCACAACATATGCATCGTTCTCACATTTTGATTTTTTACATTCGTCACAATTAAAGCATACCTCTGCCGAGAATTCAAGATTGAGCCCTTTTGGAAGGATATGGCTGAATATCTGCTTCCCATTCCAGTACGGCTCCCCAGCGTCATTATACCCGGCAGGATCCCTTAGTTCCCTTATATCGGACTTCCTGAGCAGTTCAAGGGCATCATTCTTGCTGATCATCTTTTCATTCCTTGTGAGCAGGAACATGCCTGAGATATGGTCATGTATCCCACCGATGATCGGACCACCGAAACGCGGCGATAGGATGTTCTCCTGCACCTGCATCAGGATTTTCGCTTCTGCCCTGGACTCAGCTGTCTGGAGCACATGCATGTTCATCTCATCACCATCAAAGTCAGCATTGTAGGGAGGACATACAGCAGGATTCAACTTGAAGGTCTTATTGGGCAGCACCTTCACAAAGTGTGCCATGATACTCATCTTATGAAGAGATGGCTGCCTGTTGAACAGTACAATGTCCCCGTCCTGTAACTTTCTCTCAACGGTCCAGCCGGGTTCCAGTTTCTCAGCGAGTTCTTCACGATTGGCTTCTGTAACCTTAAGACGCCGTTCGTCTGCGCGTATGACATAATTTGCACCGGGGTGGACCTCATTTCCACGTGCCACATACGTCCGCATAAGTTCCAGATTTCTTTGTATGATCCTCACAGGGATCGTCATCTGCATGGCAATGTCAAGAGGCACGCCCACTTCATTAATACTGAGGTTCGGATCAGGGGATACAACGGTACGTGCCGAGAAATTGACACGTTTTCCTGACAGGCTTCCTCTAAACCTGCCCTCCTTTCCTTTCAGTCGCTGGGACAGTGTCTTAAGCGGTCTGCCTGATCGGTGACGTGCAGGAGGCACACCTGATACTTCGTTGTCATAGAAGGTAGTAACATGGTACTGTAACAGTTCCCACAGATCTTCTATGATCAACTGAGGGGCTCCAGCTTCACGGTTTTCCTGGAAACGCTGGTTAATACGTATTATATCTACAAGTTTGTGTGTGAGATCATCCTCACTCCGCTGACCAGATTCTAAGGTAATGGACGGACGAACCGTCACAGGTGGTACGGGAAGGACTGTTAATATCATCCATTCTGGTCTTGCACTATCAGGGTCCATGCCCATCACACGCACATCTTCATCAGAGATGTTCTCGAACCTGTCGCGTATCTCTGAAGGAGTGAGCTTATGCCCGTCTTCGATGTATTCCACCGGTTTTTCGAACTTTATCGGCTGCTGCACCTCTCCGCAGTACGGGCAGACCTTTGTCTTCGCAGCCTCTTTACCAACATTGCTTGCAATCTCATCCGGAAGGTGTCCCATCTCTTTGAATGTGGCAAATTGCTCAAGATATTCTTTTTTCTTTGCCGGCTCAAGCAATAAACTGCTGCATTTTCGGCATATTGAGCGCAGAGTCTTCCTGATCGTCTTATTGAACCCCACATGTATGACAGGTGCAACAAGTTCAATATGCCCGAAATGACCGGGACATTCCCCGGCCCTGCCCACACAGGTCTTGCATTTAAGACCCGGATCGATCACACCAAGTCGCAGGTCCATCAGTCCCATGTCAATAGGGTAGCCGTCATCATCATATGTGTCGGCTGTTATAATCGCTGTAACACTCATTTTCCTGATCTCTTTGGGAGAGATCAGTCCAAATTTGATTGCAGAGATCCGTTTTGGAATAGAAGGTATCATGTTGTCCATTTCACATCACCTACACAGCATCTTCAAGTTCAAGTCGCGGTGCCACACCAAGAGATTTAATCTCATCCAGAAGCAATTTAAATGCATAGCTCATCTCCACAGGATGAATATCTGTTTCTGCACTACAGTTTGAACAGTATCTTACATTTCGTTTCCTATCAAAGGTCGCGACCATCCCGCAATGTCCGCATACGAGTTCAACCACCTTGTCAGACTCGTCAAGCAGTCTTTCTTTTAGTGTCATTGCAGCACCGTGCCCGATCAGTACGTCCCTTTCCATCTCACCAAACCGAAGCCCTCCTTCACGTGCCCGTCCTTCTGTGGGCTGGCGTGTCAGCACCTGTACAGGACCACGGGATCTGGCATGGATCTTCGATGCAACCATGTGGTGCAGTTTCTGGTATAGGATAACACCAACGAATACGTCCGCCTGGATCTTCTTCCCGGTCACACCATCATAGAACACTTCTTTTGCAGTTTGGGCAAAACCATGTTCCTTAAGTGCCATTCGAAGATCCTTTTCACTCTCTCCTGAGAACGCGGTGGCATTGATGCGCCTGCCTTTCATTGAACCAACTTTACCTCCGATCATTTCCAGAACATGTCCCACCGTCATACGGGAAGGAATTGCGTGTGGGTTGAGTAGGAGGTCAGGAACCATTCCGCCTTCTGTGAATGGCATGTCATGGTACGGGACGATCAGTCCAATAACACCTTTCTGGCCGTGTCTGGATGCGAATTTGTCACCGATCTCAGGGATCCTCTGGTCCCGGACCTTGACTTTCGCAAGCCTTGTCCCGTTTATGGATTCAGTGAGGATGACAGTGTCCACAATTCCTTTTTCGTTCGAGCGCATTGTGATGGCACTTTCCCTTCGCTGTTCTACTGCTATCCCGAAATCAGTCGGCTCTTCAAGGAATCTGGGGGGACTGGTTTTTCCGATCAGGACATCATTTGGCCCGACAACCGTTTCGGGATTAACAAGACCATCCACATCCAGATTCGCATATGCTTCGGCACTGCGTGCCCCTCTGAATTCGGAATCCGGAATCTCGAACTTATCCTCCTGACCACCCGGATAGCGCCGCTCTTCCCCTTCAAACGTTCTTATGAAATGGCTTCTACCAAGTCCCCTTTCGATGGAACCCTTGTTAAATACCAGAGCATCTTCAATATTATGTCCTTCATATGACAACACAGCCACAACGAAATTCTGCCCGGCAGGACGATCATCAAAATGGATGGCATCTGATGTCTGTGTCCTTGTAAGTGCCTTTTGAGGATAATGCAGAACATGTGCGCGGGTATCTGGCCGCAGTTTTGTATTCGCGGTAGCTATACCTATACATTGCTTGATCATTGCCGCACCCATGGTATTCCTGGGTGATGCATTATGTTCCGGATACGGCAGCATGCCTGTACAAATCCCAAGAATAAGAGATGGGTCAATCTCAAGATGTGTATGGTCGGGTGTAAGATCAGACTCATAAAGGGCAATAAATGCATTTTCCTCTTCTTCGGCATCTAGATACTCTACGTATCCCGCATTTACCAGATCAACAAATATGATCTCCCCTCTCTTCAGCATTTCTATCTGCTCTTGCTCAATGAGCGTTTTTCCGTTCTCTACAATAATAAGCGGTCTTCGTGCACGTCCTATATCTGAATTGATGATCACTTCCTGCGTATCTTCATATAACGTGACGTTTACCTGTTCAGATAAAACCCTCATTCTTCGCTGTTGCCTTATATTATGTACCAGTTCAACAGGGTTGGCATGTGTTCCAATCAGTTCACCATTCAAGAATATTTTTGCTTCATTCTTCATCCAGGATTCCCCCGAGGATAGTATCCTTATTCGTCTCTAAACCCTTCTCCAGAAAATCCTTATCTGCAAGGATAGCCACATTTTTAGTTTCACTGGAAATAGTTTCCGGTTCATCTAGGTAGATATCTGGATCAGGCTCATATACAGGAATCTGATCAATATCTATATAGATAGAAGTTGGAGTGACATCCAGGTTGTAGAGGACATTCTTAATTGCATCCGTGTCTCCTGTGCCTGTAGACAACTCGACCATCTGAGCAAAATTCTTCACCAGTCCACAGTTGGGCCCTTCAGGTGTTTCTGAAGGGCATAACCGTCCCCATTGTGTCGGGTGAAGGTCTCGCGCCTCAAAGTGTGGCTGTGCCCTTGATAATGGAGATATGACACGTCGTAGGTGGGATAATGCAGTGATATAATCGGTTCTATCAAGAAGTTGCGATACACCTGTCCTGCCGCCAACCCAATTACCAGTTGCAAGTGGATGCTGCAAGCGGTCTGTCAGGACATCCGCACGCACAAGGGTAACAACGTTCAGTTCCCTGTTCCGCATATTCGCTCTTTCAAGCTGGTATTTGACGTCCCTCGCAAGCCTGTTGAATGCCACTCTGAACAGGTCTTCCATCAGGTCACCTGTGAGTTTCAAACGTTTGTTCGAGTAATGATCCTTATCGTCCGCAGAACGTCTGCTCAGTGCAAGTTCAAAACACGATTCAGCCATTCTTCCAAGGAAATGCGCTTTTGCGATCCTGTCAATCGGTTCGTTGCCAAGATGCGGAAGCAAATACCTGTCGATCACATAATTTGCCCGTTTGATCTGGTATTCCCTTGCCTGTCCGGCTGCAACACGTGCCCCGATCTTTTCAATGGCTTCCTCGTGCGTATCAACCTCTGCTTCCTCAAGGTTCTCGAACATGAACTTCACAATCTCTGAATCAGTTGAAACCACTTTTACGATATCCTCGTCAGTTTCAATACCAAGCGCACGCATGAGTGTTATGAAATTGACACGTCCGGAGATAGAGGGGAAAGATATTTCCAGCAACGATTTTCTGCCTCTTTCCACCACCACCAGTGCCCGGTAACCCCGCCTCTGTGAGAACACCTTGGCAACTTCGATTTCATCTCCATATCTTATCCCAACTTCGGTTAATATCTTATTAGGAGCAAGGTCTTCCAGTGTAATAACCACTCTCTCAGTGCCGTTGACGATGAAATATCCTCCCGGGTCAAGGGGATCTTCACCGTACTGGACCATTTCCTGATCAGTCATATCCACAAGGTTGCAGATACGGGACTTGATCATTACTGGCAATTGACCGATCTTTGCTTCCACAGGTTCACTTTCCTGATCTTCGGTCACAACACTCATTTCAAGGTACAATGGAGCAGAATACGAAAGATTGCGAAGCCTTGCCTCGTTAGGATATAGCCTCTCTATTGCTCCATCGGCCTCCTTAACAACAGGATTCTCCACCCTGACCTTTCCGAGCTTCACATGTACATCTTCGACATCTGTTTCAATTATACCTTGCTCATCAATTATCTTCTGCAGTCCATCGTCCAAAAACTTATTATAGGAATCTATATGATGCTGTACAATCTTATCTCGTGTGAAGTACGCTTTTGATAGTTCACTGGTTTCTAACGTAATGATAGCACCTTCTTTAGTTTGGTAATGAATTATTCACGGTTAAAAAAATAGGATGAATGTTTTCTTCATAGTATGATTTGAAGCAATGCAACATAAGTTTACTGCAAATACTTGAACTGTTAACGTCCCCTCTGGTCAGTCTATCACTAACCTGTAATATATGGCCTCCCCAGCAGTTTGGCTATTTCTCATAATCTTGACAACATCACCAACAGACGCGCCGATCTCGAGTGCGATAGGGTCTAAGACCTTGATTTTTGGCAGTTGCTCCTTTTCTATTTGGTATTTATTTAAAACAGATTTAAGTTCATCCTCCACCATAATTTCATGCTTTGGAATTAATTCATGGTCAAGCAGGCTGAATTTTCTCAAATTTTCTCCTCCCTACAAAACTTCCAGGCGATATTTCCACAAAGTTTTGGCGGGCTCGTAGGGATTTGAACCCTAGGCCGTCTGGTTAAAAGCCAGACGCTCTGCCTGACTGAGCTACGAGCCCCTTTTGTTGGTACAATGTGGTTTTGTTTTATTAAGATATACTGCCACGTCAGTCTCGTGTGGCGGAGTCAACATGTGGTTATTGCATATAAACATTTCCAGCGAGTGCTCTAACATTTTTATTTTTTACAGACACTTCTTCCTATTATTTGATTACATTTATAGTTATGGGTAATTAAAATGAAGTTGCACGATACCCATATATATGATGTTTTCGGCACTTTACAAAGTTTGGGCCCATCTTATACATAATTTGATAGTTTTGCTCACTATTATTAAGATGTTGTTTTTTCACCAAATCCGTGTTTTTTTCTCTCGGATTGTAACAACATCTGCCAGTGTAACCAGCCCTTTGTAAAGATAAAAGCAACGTCTCACTTTTGGCAAAAAACAATAGTTAGCACGGTCTTTATCAGGTACCGTGCTCCCATCCACCCATGTACTCATCTTGTTTTTGGGTGAACTTATCGATGGTAATACCCAGTGATTTAAGTTTCATTTCGGCAACATACATATCCAGTTCATTTGGAACCGGATGTACTCCATTAACCAGTTTATTTTCCGCAATATATCTCACACACAGCGCCTGGTTTGCAAAGCTCATATCCATGACCTCCGTGGGGTGTCCATCACCTGCTGCCAAGTTCACAAGCCTTCCATCCGCAAGGACATGGATGCGCCTGCCGTCAAGGTCGTATTCCGTAATATTATTTCTAACGGTCCGTACAGATCTTGCCATGGAAGTGAGGTCTTCCAGATTTATCTCTACATTGAAATGTCCTGAATTTGCAAGTATCGCACCTTCCTTCATAACCTCGAAGTGTTCCTTTGTCAGGATGTCGCGGTTCCCTGTGGTCGTGACAAATATATCACCGATACTGGCAGCTTCTTTCATCGTCATTACAAGATTTCCGTCCATACGTGCTTCCAGTGCACGTACCGGATCAACCTCGGTGACAATGACATTTGCACCAAGCCCGACAGCACGCATGGTAACACCCTTGCCACACCATCCGTAACCTGCGATCACTACGTTCTTACCCGCAACAAGCAGGTTCGTTGTCCTGACAATACCGTCCCAGGCAGACTGCCCTGTACCATAGCGGTTATCGAACAGGAACTTTGTCATGGCATCATTGACCGCGACCACAGCCATCTTTAAGGCACCGTCACGTTCCATAGCCTTAAGCCTGTGAATGCCAGTGGTTGTTTCCTCACATCCCCCAAGTATCTTTGGAAGCATATCAACTCGTTCTGTGTGGATTTTAAAAATAAGGTCTGCACCGTCGTCTATGGTGATGTCGGGATCAAAATCCAGTACCTTATCGATGGCCTCATAATATTCATCGTTACTGCATGCGTATTTTGCATAACATGAAATATTCTCACGTGTGTCTAATGCCAAGGCAACGTCATCCTGTGTACTCAGTGGATTGCATCCCGTAATTACAACCTCTGCACCGCCGGCAACAAGTGTCTCCACCAGCACGGCAGTTTTTGCTTCAACATGCAGTGCCATGCCCACCCTGTGGCCTTTCAGTGGTTTTTCCCGCTCGAACTGCTCTCTTATGATCGCCAGAACTGGCATGTGGTCACGTGCCCATTCTATTTTCTGGTTTCCTGATCCTATCAGGTCATTTTCACTCATTATCTGGGTCTCCGTCTGTATACAATCTTGAAGGATAGTTCTTTTATAATACATCAATTTAGGTGTTCACCCTTGAAACAAGGTCCTTTGCTGCATCTCTTGCCGCATCCATCACCTTTTGTTCATCCAGCGAAATCATCTCATAATCATGCATCAATATCTTACCGTTCACGATGGTGGTCCTTACATCACATCCCCTAGCGGAGTATACAAGATGTGAGGTGGCATCATATCTTGGTGTCAGGTGCGGTTTGTTCATATCCACAATAATAACATCTGCTCTGTAGCCTGCTTTCAGTACCCCGGTTTCAAGACCAAGGGCAAGTGCTCCATTTCTCGTTGCCATCTCAAGTACCTGCCGGGCTGGCAGGACCGTGGGATCAAAGGTATTCACTTTATGCAGGAGTGCCGAAGTTTTCATTTCCTCGAACATGTCAAGATTGTTGTTTGAAGCACATCCATCCGTTCCAAGGGACACATTCACCCCCCTATCAAGCATTTTTGGCACTGGTGCAATACCTGATGCCAGTTTCATATTACTAACAGGATTGTGGGAAACATTCACCCCGCGTTTGCTGAGGATGTCAATATCCCCATCCGAGAGCCAGATACAGTGGGCAGCAAGGACGCCGGGATCAAGGAACCCGATCTCGTCCAGCATATTGACCGAACACATTCCGAACTGTTCTTTCATCTGGTTCAGCTCTGCTTCTGTTTCAAGGACATGGATATGGATCTTTGCATCATCATTCATAGCCTGTTCCTTCACCTTTATAAGGAACTCCCGGGAACACGTATTCGGTGCATGCGGACCGTACATTGCCGTGATCCTGCCGTCCGCACCTCCATTCCATTTATGTACAAAACGCCTGCCTTCTTTGAGTTCACTGTCCCCCCGGGCTTCACTCCCCAGGTCGATCATGCCATAAGAAAGTGCTGCACGCATACCGGACTTTTCAACTGCGCGGGCAACCTCGTCTACATGAATATACATATCCGCAAAAGTGGTTGTTCCTGACTTTATCATCTCAAGGCAAGCAAGAAGCGTGCCTTTGTGGAGGTCCTTATCGGTCAAAACCGCCTCCGTCGGCCAGATATGTTCCTCAAGCCATTCGGAAAGCGGCAGGTCATCTGCATATCCCCTGAAGAGTGTCATACCTGCGTGAGTGTGGGTATTGATAAGCCCGGGCATCACAACACCGCCCTCTGCATCGATTATCGTATCGGCAGTCTCATGGGTAGAATCTGCGACCTGCGTGATGACACCGTCCTCTATAACAACCACCCTGCGCTTTATATCACCTGCGGGATTCATTGTCAGGACATAACCGTTCTTTATTAGGATATCTGCCATTCTTCCTCTTTGTATACGATCTTTCCGTTTTCAGTGCATCAAGGTACAACTGCATGATTCTGAGCCGTTCATCTGCTATCTGTCTGGCAGTTTCGGTGTTCAATCTCTCCTTTATTTTGAAAGGCTTGTTGATCATATAATCATTGAACCCTTCAAATGAATCTGATGTATAGGCGTTCATGGATGTCTTTTTTACCGTACCGATGGTGTGTTTCAGTGTCCTGAGCGAACCTATGGAAACAAGAGACCGGAATATCCCGATAGCACCCAGTGCATCGATCCGGTCTGCATCCTGTAATATCTGCGCTTCGATGGATCCGGCTTTTTGGTTCTGGCTGAACCTGTGGGTCAGTATACACGATGCAACACTGTCGATCAGTTTTCCATCCGCACCTGCCATATGTAAAAACTCCCGTGCAATCTCGGCGCTGTATTCTGCGTGATCGCCGCCTTCATTGTGTTCCCTGACGATCCCCACATCGTGCAGGAGTGCTGCGAGTTGCAGTAATTCAGGGCTTCCTCCCTCATGTTCCTGTATCCTCAGACACATTGATTCCACACGTTCGATATGGGAAATATCGTGGCTACTCGGTTCATCCGCAAGAACCTCCGAAACATAATTGCGTGTTTTTTCGATCAGATCCATTCAATTCCTCTTTCATCTGCCATGTTCATAAGTCTCTCGTGAATCTCGTAGATGGCAGAGGTAAGTATTCTATTGTTATCATAGCAGTCAACAACATTCTGGAGGTCCTCAGTTGTATTTTGTTTCATATCCTTTGCAAACTGCAACATATTTGGTATTGCACGGGTCACGTTGTCAACAACGGTCACATGTGAAGTAAGGGCTGTACGTGACATGGGGTTCAGGTCAATTGCAACGACGATCTTTCCCATCTTGACAAGTGCCTCGCACCTGTCGCCATCTTCTAAGGGTACCACCACAACATCCGCGTTGTATATCCCTTCTTCATCCACTTTCCCACGATCATGTTCTAATGGAAGGCGTGCATCAGCTTTTTTACCAAGCACTTTATTTGCACCGTGTGCCTTCAAATGTGTGATGATCTTGTGCATGCGTGCCTCACTTCTATGGAACAGGTTAACCTCAAGCTTTGCACCTGTCACATCGGACAATGCAACGATCTTGTCCGGCACCAGCGCAGCCGTATTGCCGTTTACCGATATCACGGGTCTTTCAGCAAGAAGAAGCAGAGACACAGCTGCTCGTTCAGCATAAGCAGCACATTCTGTGGTATGCTCACCAATAAGGTAATCGAAACCCTCGCCTCTCCCCTGTGCGATCAAACCCTGCTGGCTGGTAATTCCCATATTTACTCCCTCAACAAGTTTTTCACGGTTCATAAGGGACTCGTATCTTGGATGTTCCTTTGGGATTTGAGTCATGTAGGTTCATCCTCCTATTGACTACCTGTTGCATCGAGTATTATACCCTGGTCTGTTGGAACGATCATGGTCTGGATCTCCTGACCCTGAAGCATCTGGATGTACTTGTAGTTAATAAGGTTCGGGTTCTTTGAAAGTTCTTGGTTGATTATGCGTAGCGCCTCAGCCTCACCTGTTGCCTGTATGACGGTTGCATTGGCAATACCATTGGATTCGATTATCTTACGTTCGGCCTCAAGCTGCTCTTTCTGCTTGATAAATATCATCCTCTGTGCATCCTGGTCCGCCTGCAATTTCTCTTCAATGGCATTGGCTACCCGGTCCGGAAGTTTTACGTTTCGAAGCAGGACTTCTTCTATAATAATGCCGTCAGTAACTAGCGATATTTCCATTGTATTCTGCATCTCTGATGCAACAAGTTGTCTCTGTTCACCATAGACTTCCATAGCCGTGTGTGTGGATACAACTTCCCTTATCACTGATTTAATTGTAGGGCGTATGATCTTTTCTGCGTACCCCTGACCAAGATTTTGATGTACCGTACTTGCATCCCCAGATATAAGCCGGTACCTGACAGTGACATCCAGTCCGACCATCAGTCCTTCGTTTGTCAATGCCGTGATCTGGTCATCGCCCACGCGCTCGCCTTCCGAGGGCTGGGCACTCATGGTATATACTTCACTTCGTACCGAGTATTTCGTAACACTGACCCAGGGCGGAACAATATGTAACCCTTCCCCGAGTTCATCGGACTGAACGCCTCCAAATTGATTGAATTTAACCCCGACCTCTCCGGCACCTACCGACACAAGGATCGAACCGAACATCACTGAAAATATAACAATTATTACCGCTATAATCGCGATAGAACGCAGTATTGCGCCGGCCATTGGAGGGATTCCTTCTATACGGAGGTCTGCTGGACCGCCAGATTCTGGAATGTCCCACTCATCTTCTTTTGCCATTTCTGCACCTCATTGTTTAGCTATGAATTTAAAAACAGTTTACACTATAGTTACTATAAACAGGTATAATTAATAGGCTTTTGGTTTACCTGTGCATTTCCCTTTTTCAGGAGACATAAAAGAATAAACGGAAAACGGTTTCATCCGGAAGGCTGCATAACCGGGATCATTGTATCAATGCTCAGGTTTTTTTACTATCACCTTGATTTATTAAAGGGGGATCAAATTGATCAAAGAAGCAATGTTCTATGAGAAACTTGAGGATAATAAGGTACATTGTAACCTGTGCAATCACCGCTGTATCATTGCCCCGGGGAAAAGGGGTTTTTGCAGGGTGCGGGAGAACCGTGATGGGACACTGTATACCCTGATATATGGTCTAGTTTCAAGCGAAGCTGTTGACCCTATCGAAAAGAAACCCCTGTTTCATTTCTATCCCGGCACGCTTTCATATTCCTTGGGTACCATAGGCTGTAATTTCAGGTGCAAGCACTGCCAGAACTGGACGATCTCCCAGACAGGTCTTGACGAGGCGCATGCGGTGGAGATACTGCCCGAGAAGGCAATATCACGTGCAGTTGCCTCGGATTCAAAGACCATTGCGTGGACGTATAATGAGCCTACCATCTGGTATGAGTATACCTATGACTGCGCAAAACTCGCAAAGGAGGCAGGGCTCGGGACCATTTATGTGACGAACGGCTATATCACTCCAGAGGCGCTTAAAGGCATTTCACCCTACCTGGATGCTTTCAGGGTGGATATCAAGGCATTCTCAGAGGAGTTCTATAAAAATGTGTGCAGCGCAAAACTTGCACCTGTCCTTGAATCTGCGAAGCTTGCGAGGGAACTGGGGATGCATGTTGAGGTCATCAACCTGGTAATCCCAAAACTTAACGATTCTCCCGACGAGATCCGGAAACTTTCAAAATGGGTGCATGATAATCTCGGGGAGGATACACCGCTTCATTTTACACGTTTCCAGCCGCATTATAAGATGCAGGACCTTCCACAGACACCGGTTGCAACTCTTGAGGCGGCATACAGGATAGCAAGGGAGGAAGGGATGCGGTTCGTGTACCTCGGGAATGTGTTCGGGCATGAGTACGAGAGCACTTTCTGTCCGAAATGCGGAGAATTATTGATCAAGAGGGGATATTTCGAGGTAGGAAAGTACAATATCACACCGGAAAACAAATGTCTGAACTGTGGCGAGCCAATTCCCATCGCAGGGAAAGTTATGGATTTTAAGCATTGGGCTACTTGATAGATGAATAGATTACCTTTTGAACTACTCCACGCTTACGCATGGAGATTCTTACAAGTAACTACAAG
>CAZQWP010000002.1:0-28143 GCA_964597005.1 uncultured Methanosarcinales archaeon
TCAGTCACTCAATCTATGGTGGCGGAGGACCTGGTGTCTTCAACGGTAACCACGTTGTTACCAGACACTCCAGAGGATTTGGAATTCCATGTATATCCGCAGCAGTTGCACTTGATGCAGGCACGCAGATGTTCACACCAGAAAAGACATCTGGACTCGTCGGTGATGTGTTTGGATCAATGGAAGAATTCAGGAACCCAATTGCATCAGTTGCAGGAGCAATCTAAAGGGTAGAATATCTTTAGGAGCTTTGAAGGTTTAAAAAAATGACTGATTATGCTTCAGACACGGAAGACCTATTGCAGGTTGAGATATTTCCAGAGAGATTACTCACTGCGAAAACCGCACAGAAACTTCTCAACGAGTTTAACAAACTTGACGGTGTTACCAGAATGGCCATCCATGGTCCCAGAATACCACTGACGGTACCAGCTGGACCAGGTAAAGGCAAAGATGTGGACCATCCTTCCCGACAGGTTATTCAGGTTGCTGATACGGCTCTTGAACTGACGGTTTGTGTTGGTCGGTTCTGGTTAGAAGTTGCTAATGTTGATGTAAAGGAAGAAGTACGAGCAATGTGTGAACGAATATTGCCATTCCCATTTATGTTTAAGGAAGGTACCTTCCTCCACAAAAAGGCAACTGTATCCGATTATGCAAAATACGGTCCGGATGTTGATACAAGCCTACTTGGATTAACAGATTCGAAACGAAAAGCAAATGATCAAATTTGTATAGTAGAATCAAAAGAGTGAATTGCAATGTTTGATCGTGAGACACAGGTAGTTGATTGCAGGCACGGAATGGGGCTTGGTAAAGGTGGTGGGCTTGCCCAGCGGGGAACCCTATCAGAAGCCATGCGTCCCGATGTGATTGTAGTCGCAATGAGTCCCGGTCGAAGGCATATCACAAAACCCGTGTGTGAAATTACGTACGGAATGCGTCAGGAAAATATACAGGTCAGTGTACTGGTGCTAAATGCAGGCTCGGGTATTCCGAGTGCAGGACTTGTGTCAGGTTCTTTTGGAATTAATCCTGAAGAAGTGGCGCAGATCGCAAGGCACAAACTGGCTGTGATACATACGGGAAACATACGCGATCATGTTGTGAAAAAAGTGAAAGAGATCCTAAAAAATGTGGATACCCCGGCAATAGTTGTTTGCCAGGTATCAGTTGATTTTGAGGATTTTGCTGAAGCAGGAATAAAAACCAGATTAATAAAACCTAAAGACGAAGATATCCTAACCAGAGGAAAAGTAATGGAAATTGTGACAGGAGTTACACGAGGAGAAACATGTTCAAGAGACAAATTGAACGAACTCGTGAAATTCGTGAAATCCACAATGCAATCAATATACAATTAAGGAGTGTATAATATGGCATATAAAGCACAATATTATCCAGGTGCAACGTCCGTTGCAATTAACAGACGAAAGCACATGTCTGGAAAACTTGATAAACTCAGGGAAATTTCAGACGAGGACTTAACAGCAGCTCTCGGACACCGTGCAGCAGGTAGCGACTACCCAAGCACACACCCTCCACTGGCAGAGATGGGTGAACCAGACTGCTCAATAAGAGAAATAGTTGAGCCAATCTCAGGTGCAAAGGCGGGTGACCGAGTCAGGTACGTACAGTTCGTTGACTCAATGTACAACGGTCCATCAGTACCTTACTTTAGGACATACAACGCAGCAATCAATTTCAGAGGTGTTGACCCAGGTACACTTTCCGGTCGTCAGGTTACTGAATGCCGTGAAAGAAACATGGAAGAAGTTGCAAAGCTGCAGTTAGAGACAGAAATGACCTGTCCTGCACTGACCAGCCTCAGAGGAGCAACTGTCCACGGTCACTCACTGCGTCTTCAGGAAGACGGCGTGATGTTCGACATGCTTGACAGGAGCAGACTGGAGAACGGCGTTATCATCATGGACAAGGACCAGGTAGCAATACCAATCGACAGGAAGATTAACCTTGGAAAGCCAATGTCAACAGCTGAAGCTGCCAAGAGAACCACAATTTTCCGTGCGGACAATGTGGCATTCAAAGATGACCCGGAGGTCGTTGAATGGGTACACCGCGTATGGGAGCAGAGAACCAGATACGGATACCAGCCAAAGGAGTGATATAAATGGCAGAAAGAGAGAGAATGTTCAAAAAAGCAATGGAAGCCAAATTCACAAAAGAATTCGGTAGCAATCAGATGAATGGTGGATCCATTACTGATATGACTGGTAAATACTTAAGACTCGGTGTCGAGCAGAGTGACAGAAAGGTCGAAATGAAGAAAGCCGGTCAGGAAGTCTCAAAGAAGAGAGGTCTTGTTGCATACAACCCAGACATGCACTGTGCTGGTATACCCCTCGGTCAGAGATCACTTACACCGTATATGCTCTCCAGCACCGACATGCTTGTTGAGGGAGACGACCTTCACTATGTCAACAACGCTGCAATGCAGCAGATGTGGGATGACATAAGAAGAACCTGTATAGTGGCACTTGACCTTGCTCATGAGACACTTGAAAAGAGACTGGGTATGGAAGTTACACCAGAAACCATCAACCACTATCTCGAGGTCTTAAACCACGCACTCCCTGGTGGAGCAGTTGTGCAGGAGCACATGGTTGAAACTCACCCCGGACTTGTTGACGATTGTTACGTCAAGATATTCACAGGTGACGACGATCTTGCAGATGAGATTGACAACCAGTTCCTCATCGACCTCAACAAGCAGTTCCCTGCAGAGCATGCAGCACAGATCAAAGCAGCAATCGGAAAGACCACATGGCAGTCTGCGCACATCCCGACAATTGTCAGCAGGACAACTGACGGTGCACAGACCTCCAGATGGATGGCAATGCAGGTCGGAATGTCTTTCATCGCAGCATACAGGATGTGTGCCGGTGAAGCAGCAGTAGCAGACCTTTCATTCGCTGCAAAACACGCAGGAGTTATCTCCATGGGTGAGATGCTTCCAGCAAGACGTGCACGTGGTCCTAACGAGCCTGGTGGAGTTTCCTTCGGTCACCTAGCAGACATCATCCAGACAAGCCGTGCAATTCCAGAAGACCCTGCAAGGGTTTCATTGGAAGTACTAGCTGCGGGCGCTGTGCTCTATGACCAGATCTGGCTCGGTTCCTACATGTCCGGTGGTGTCGGATTCACACAGTATGCGACAGCCGTCTATACCAACGATATCCTGGATGACAACATATACTACGATCTTGACTACATCAACGACAAGTACAACGGTGCAGCAAAGGTCGGTATCGACAACAAGGCCAAAGCAACCCTTGAAATTGTCAAGGACATCACAACCGAATCATCCATCTACGGATTGGAGAACTACGAGAAATACCCAACAACACTCGAGGACCACTTCGGAGGTTCCCAGAGAGCTGGTGTAGTTGCAGCAGCATCTGGTGTCTCAACAGCAATCGCAACAGGTAACGGAAACGCCGGTCTTTCAGCATGGTACCTTTCAATGTACCTGCACAAGGAATCACACGGACGTCTCGGATTCTTCGGTTACGACCTGCAGGACCAGTGTGGCGCAACAAACGTGTTCTCATACCAGTCTGACGAAGGTCTTCCAGTTGAACTGCGTGGTCCAAACTATCCGAACTATGCAATGAACGTGGGTCACCAGGGTGAATATGCAGGTATTGCATCTGCAGCACACGGTGGTCGCGGTGACGGATTCACTGTAAACCCACTTATCAAAGCTGGTTTCGCAGATGAACTCCTGACGTTCGATTTCAGATATCCAAGGAAGGAATTCGGAAGAGGCGCACTGAGAGAATTCGTACCGTCTGGTGAGAGATCACTCATCATCCCGGCAAAATAAACTGAACTTTAAAAGTAGGCTTTATGCCTACTTTTTTTCCTTTTTTGAGATAACACGTTTTGTCCGATAACATGGAATGTTCTTTGACAAACCGTCATTTTAAGAGATATCTGGTACAGAAATACCAGATATGAGACAAATCATTAAAGATAAGTACATCATGACCGTTTTATACAGGTATGAAAGTTACAATCATCTCTCCTGATCTTTATACATACGGCTCCATGGTAATCGGCGGCGTACTGAAGGATGCCGGTTTAGATGTCACCCTTACTAGAGAATTAAGCGCAGACACCGATACAGTACTGTTAAGCCTTTATTCAACGTTACACCTGATGGATAAAAGAATCAGGGATTTTGTTTCACAGGGCAACAGAACAGTCTATGTTGGTGGACCGATCAGTGCATACCCAGACATCATTCTAGGAGAATTACAGGCGGATGCTGTGATAATCGGTGAGGGTGAAGAATCAACACCTGCATTATTGAATAACGGAATTTCTGAAGATATTCCCGGAATCGCATTCCGAAACCATGATGAGATCATCCGAACGAAACCAGAACCTGCGAAAATGGAAAGACCACTTCCACTGATACCGGACGATATCAAGGATCATGATATCCGGGGTGCGAATGTATATATAGAAACTCATCGCGGGTGTATTGGAACATGTGGTTTCTGCCAGGTTCCAAAATTCTTTGGGAAAAAAATACGGAGCAGGGAAATTGAGGTTATTATTGAGGAAATTAAGGAATTCAAGCAGTGCGGTGTCCAGAAGATCGCTATCAGTGGAGGAACCAGTTCCCTTTACAAGTATGGAAAATCCATGAATGAATCCGCATTCATTGAACTGTTAGAGGCAATAGCCGGAGTAATGGGAAATAAAAATGTATCGATACCGGATATCCGGGTAGATTATGTAAACGAGGATATCCTGCATGCGATCCGTGATCACACAATGGGATGGGTCTATTATGGGATAGAATCCGGCAGCAACAAGATCCTTAAAGACATGCATAAAGGTGTGGACTCAGAAAAGAATATGGATGCAATCAGGCTTGCACAGGAATGTGGTGTAAAGGTCGGGGGAAGTTTCATTGTCGGATACCCCACCGAAACTCCAGAAGATTATGAACTGACAAAGAACTTCATCGAAGATGCATTCATTGACGATGTTTTTATCAGTATTGCAGAACCGATCCCCGAAACTAACCTCGCAGACCTTGTGCTGGCGACGGACGATTCGGAAAATCCCACATTCACTGAACACGGAAACGAATATAAGGTATTAAACCTCACAGAAAGCGAAGCACGGTGTTTTGATCTTCAACTTCATGGTCAGATGTGTAAATCCATGCCTAAGATCGTGACAGACCAGATGTATCAAGCATATCTTGAGGAAGCGCGGCAACAGGGCAGAGATGTGCGTGCTGTTACACGCCTGCTGCAGAAATACCGCAAAAAATAGGTAATTCAAGTAAATCTTCGATAGATAGCTTGCGGATTTACTTGGAGTATAGGGAAGTACAACATACTTTCCCATATATTGAAAAGCCTTCTATTCTTCACTGACAACAACATCCGAACCCAGCGCATGCAGGTCTTCAAAGAAATCCGGGTATGAGATTGCAATTGATTCGGCTGTGTCGATGGTGGTGTTGCCTGCAACCATCCCTGCAATTGTAAGTGCCATTACAATCCTGTGGTCATGCCAGCCATGAAGGTCCGCACCCATGAGCTTGCCACCGGTTATGGTTAACTGGTCGGTTTCTTCTTTTACCCTGATACCCATCTTCTTAAGTTCAACCGCCATCGCACGAAGACGGTCGGTTTCCTTGTAGCGGACATGTTCTGCATTCGTGATCACTGTCACACCATCGGCAACCGCAGCAAGGACCGCAATGGTGGGCACAAGATCAGGAGTTGCACCGGAATCAATGGTTATCCCATGAAGTTCTGCACCCCCTTTTACAGTGATATCTCCTTTTTCCTTGTCCCACTTAATGCTTGCACCCATGCGTTCCAGAATATTTACGATGGCGATATCCCCCTGTTTTGAAGGGAAGAGATTCCTGACCGTTACCTCTGAATCGTTCACTGCACCTGCGGCAAGGAGATACGAAGCAGACGAAAAATCACCGGGTACGATATATTCCCGGAGGTCATATTTCTGGTTTGCCGGAATTATGAACTTAATGGTGTTGGCATCTTCAACAAGAATTTCCCCGCCTGCCTTTTCGATGATCTCAAGAGTAACATCAACATAGGGTTTTGATTTCAGTTCTCCTTTTATGGAGAGAGTGGTGCTGTTCTTCGTAAGCGGACATGCTATTAACAGTGCAGAGATGAATTGGGAACTAATCGAACCGTCGATCTGGGTAATAGCACCTTTAAGACCCCCTCTTATAACAAGAGGTGCACAGTCATTGTTCCGCGTTGAGTATGCTTCCACACCAAGACAATTCAGCACATTAAGCAGCGGTCCGTTTGGTCTTGACCTGATAGAACTATCGCCTGTCAGGACCGTAACGCCGTCTGTCAGTGCAGCAACTGCCGTCATGAACCGAAGGGTTGTGCCTGAGTTTGCAACATCTATGACATCTTCAGGTACGCAGGGCACACCATCCACACCATTTATGATCAGATCACCATCCTTTTTCTGGATGTTAGCTCCAAACATCTCGCATGCTTTGAGCGTGGCAAGCGTATCATCCGAAATAAGAGGTCTTTGGATTATTGATTCACGTGACAGGGCAGCCATTGTTATTGCCCTGTGTGTATAGCTTTTCGAGGGTGGAGCCTGCACCTCACCATGTATTACCGAGACACCGACCGAGACCTTCATGTTTTACTGTACTCCTTTTACAATATCCTCTATCTTGTCCCAGTCATGATCGTATACGTGTGCCGAAATACTGACGGTAGTGATCTTTCCGGGTAAAACTCCCACTTTCTCTGCAACGTATTCCAGCAGTTTTGAAAGACCGTACAGGTTTGCAGGATACGCACCTGCAAAATCGTGGCTCCTAAAAACCGTAGTTAAATGTACCTTACCACCCCGGACCTTAAAGTCATCGATGATCATGCATGGAACCTCATCCACTACAGTGTCGATAACCGGAATCCATGTTACTGCTGTTGCCCGGCGGCTGGTTTTGTTGTTCTTTAATTTCTCGATGACGTATGCTATCTGGTCAACCTCACCATTCCAGTTCCTGAGACGCTGGCCATAGGTGTACTCGAAGTCCTGTGCATTTTCGCCGGTTATCAACTGCTTTGCATATTCCTCAAGACGCTCTTCGTTCCATGAGATGTCTTTTGGTATCCTGTCTGTGTATGGGTCGTCTATCACGATCATCAGATTCAAGAACTCCTGAATCTGGCTTCCCCTCTCATCGGTTATTACATGTCCGTGATTCCAGATGACATTAAGCCCCCTGTACCATGCATCACTTATTGTATGAGCCTTTATGATTCTTCCAATTGCCTCAACCTGCGTCATGACAAATCCTCTTTATTTATTACAAAAATACAAAACCTTTCTTATTTCAACCATGTAGAAATATCCCATTGCAATTCTTATCAAGAAATATGCTACCACACATTTCTAGCGAAATTTGCTATCGAAAAGATAATACACCACAATGCCTTTTAACTTTAATGATGAGACAGGACATTCGCTGCTATACGATAGGATACGGTAACAGGACTCTGGATGAGTTTATTGGAATGCTGCATGACAACAGAATATCGCATCTGGTAGATGTCCGCAGGTTTCCTCAATCCTGGGTCGAGGACTTTAGTAAGGAGAAACTGGAGGAATCACTTCCAAGTTATGGGATTGCATATTTCCACTGCCCGGATGTGGGAGGACTTCGGGAATCCACCTATATTGAATACATGAATACCAATGAATTTAAGGATAGTTTTTCAAAATTGCTGGCGAAGATAACCTGGGTGAATAAAACCGGAGGACGAATCGTTCTCATGTGTGCCGAGAAGAATCCAAAAAACTGCCATCGATACCATCTATCATTGCATCTGGAAAAAGAAGGGGTTAAGGTTATTCATCTGACCGAAAGTGGCCAGATGAGCCTGGGTATATATGAATAAATTCAATACCTACATTGCATTAAGGCGGCGTATTCTTTCCTCTGTCAACGGATGCGTCCTGAAGAGACTTGCCATTGAACTACGACGAAGCGGGTTCACGATAAACATGTGAGCCGTCGTTTCTGATGCCTGCACATCATTCACACGAGGTCGATAGTTCTCAGCACCGGATTCCAATTTGGCAAGCGCATTTGCAAGTGCCCATGGTTTCTGGGAAATCTGTGCACCCTCTGCATCAGCAGCGAATTCCCGTGACCTTGAGATAGCAAGCTGGATAATGACAGCCGCAATTGGTGCAAGAACAGCAAGCACAAGGAATCCAATGATATTATTCCCGCCATCATTGTCCCGTCCCCCGAAACCTCCGAATATTGCGGCCCAGCGCGCCCATGTTGCAAGCATTGTGATAACACCTGCGATGGTTGCAGCAATTGCACTGATCAGGGTGTCGCGGTTTTTGACGTGTGCCAGTTCGTGTGCGAGCACACCTTCGATCTCTTCAGGGCTCAGCAGGCTGAGTATTCCGGTGGTAGCTGCAACAGCCGCGTGTTTAGGGTCGCGTCCCGTTGCAAAAGCATTTGGCATAGAAGTATCCACGATATATACCTTTGGCATGGGAAGATCTGCACGCATGGCGAGAATTCGGACAATGCCGTATAGCTGCGGATGCTCCGCCTCGCTCACTTCCCGGGCATGGTACATTTTCAGGACAATCTTGTCACTGTACCAGTAGCTACCAAAGTTAATGATAATTGCAAATATGAAGGCAATCACCATTCCACCAGTGCCTCCAATGAGGCGTCCAACAATGATCAACAATCCAGTAAGAGTTGCCAATAACATTGTAGTCTTAAGCATATTTTTCATGATCTACCCCATAAGATGAAGTTTACAGTTGATTTAACTCTATTCAGTTTATCCATATATAATGTTTGCGTGGTAAATAATATCGCATAGATTTTCAAAAAGCAGACAATTCAAACATCACTTCCTGAGTGAGGAGTAACATGCTTATTTCGTTGTTTAAACCGAAGTACAGCCCATAATTTAGCTACAACAAAAAAGAAGGAGAAAAAGCAAATGTCGCCTATATCTCCTCAAATGAAAGGTCTTCATCCATGTCCAGGTCTTCCAGCATGGCTTCGAGTTCAGCGATCTCATCTTCAATATCCGTTATTTCGGCATCAGTGAGACCAACATCCTCGTCACCTAAGACATCAACAACTGCAGGCGTTTCCTCCTCCTGCGTTAGTTCTTCCTGAACAGGTTCTTCCGGCAGTTTGTCCACACAACCCGAAACCGTTAGTCCTACCAGAATTACTGCCAGTATTGCAAAATGTTTGAAGCTTACCATTGTACTTTACTCCTGTGTACCTTCTTCAGTTTCAGTTGCTTTTTCAGTTTCTGTTGTTTCTACGGTTTCAGTTGGTTCCTCACCGAACTCATCTGTGGAATCGGTAACAACAACTGCCCACTGGTCACTTGCAGATGAAACGCCATCCTTTTCCACACTATATATACCTGTTCCAGAAAGAACAGCACTGCCTGTGCCTTCTGCCGTGAGGGTCACATCCTTACCCCGGATCATTGCCGTCAAACGTGAACCAGAAATGTCTACGGATCCGGTAAATTCATGGTATACCATTGCACTGTTATCATCTGCTTCACTATCCATCTTGGTGTAGTCAGCACCGGTACCGAACTCAATCAAAGCGTCACCTGCAAGGTCTTTGATAACCAGCTTTGCATCTATTGCATCTATGTTAAGTGTCAGGTCACCTGAAAGAACTGCCGTTCCGGTACCTTCTGCAGTTAGTGTGCCTGTACCGTCAAGCTTTACAACACCACGCCTGTATGTCTTAAGTTCCTTGACGATATTATTTAAAACCCTGTTTACTTCTTTTATGTCCTTGCCAGCTTCCCGGAGGTACTCATTGGCTTCTTTTATTGAATTCTCGCCTGCATTCCTGTTCTGGAATGTCGCCCTTGTACGCTCCTGATTTTGTTTTACCTGTTTGATCTGGTCGTTGTATTCTCCAAGCATCTCTTCCATTTCATCTGTGTCCTTTCCTTCATCTTTTAAGCGCTGGATCTCGTTCTGGAGACGAAGCGACAGAGCCTCTGATTTTGCAAGGAACCTATTAATCTTGTTATTGGCAGCTTTACCTGCAAGGAAGCTTGCGTCCTTGTTCGCATCTTTCCATATGTCACGGATTGACTTTGCTACATCTGCAAGTTCCTTTCTCGTCTCAGCAGCCCCTACGTTTGCCCTTTCCTGCTCAAGCTGTTCTATGTACCCATCAATTAATCCAGACGTCTCTTCTGCAAGTTCACCGTCTGAACTTTCAACGTTTTCCTTGACATTTTCGAGATGTGAAATCATGTAATCGATCGTTTGGATCATATAGGCACGGGTTGATTCAAACAACTCTTCCAGATCACCAGCAGCGTCAGCCCTTACCGTATGGAAATCTTCTTTTGCAGTTACGTATTCATTCTTTGCATTCTGCAAATTCTCTCTGGATGCTTTATAGCGGGCTGCAACAGCCTGAACATTCTCAGCACGAGTCTGGATAGCGGCCTGCACCCTTGGAGCGGTTTCTGTAGCGTTTAATCTTACTTGATCCCGGGTTTCGGTCCTGTTTTTCATCGATACTTTCGCATCTTCAGCATTACTGTCATCCTTGACAGCAGCAACTGCTCCTGCGGGAATAATACTAAATAACATCAGTATAACACCAAGACACGCGAATAATTTTATTCCATTTGTTTTCATGATTCAATGCCTCCGTTTTGATCTACAATCAGGAAATTTGCAGATTTGAATATAAGCATGCTTTTCCATTAAGTATCAAAACATATTAAGTAAAGTATTTTTAAGCATTATCAGGTTGTTTTTTGCTTTACGAAACTTTATCCATCCTTTAAAATCAAATAGATAAGTAAAAGATATATGCATATACATATTTAACATATTAATGTGATCCTGAAAAATATATTGTACATAATTCTTGCTGCAGCAGCACTTATAGTGATTAGCACAGCCCCAGCAAGCTGCGCAGCTACCATCCATGGTGCTGTATATGAATGGTATACCTTTGAACCACTGGAGAACGCCATAATAGAGGTAAATTCCACGCCCCCCCAGTCCGTGGTAGCAAGATATGGGATATATTCATTGAATCTGGTGCCCGGTGATTACCTCATCACAGCCAGTTACTTCCAGAACAACACGATCACCAGTTACATGGAAGAAACGATATCCATTACAAACGACGGTGACTATGTAATGGACCTGTTGCTTTTGCCTGCATACGATGAACAACTACTGAATGAAACCGAATCCAGCGACATCTCTGAAGCACTGGACGAGGAAACAGGAATCATTGAAGAAGAAAACACTTCCCGAATACCCTACTTCATAATTGCTGCAATTCTCGTACTTGTGCTTGCGAGGTTTGCTGTGTATGTATCCAAAAGTAAGTCCGGTGGAGAAAAAGTACTTCCAGAAGAAGCCGCAACACCAACGGTCGAAATTGAAGAAATGATTGAAACCGGAACACCTGAGGAAATTTCTTCCCTGCCACCTGACCTGCAAGAAGTTCTGGACATAATAGAAGCAAACAGTGGTCGTATCACCCAGAAAGAACTTCGCAGCAAAATGAAATATTCAGAGGCAAAGGTAAGTCTTATGGTTTCTGATCTTCAAAATCGTGGTCTTGTAGAGAAGTTCAAAAAAGGAAGAGGCAATGTCATTCGACTTATCGATAAATGACTGTGCTTACTGGAAATATTACCAAAACTTATAATTCCTATCAGGCAATAGCGATAGAAGTATTAATGAATGGATATATCTGTGACTGGAAATTAAAAACAAACGAGGGTATATATGCGAGTTTCAATGGACATTGAGTTAAAAGACGTTCCCGGACAGTTGCTTTTAGCATTAAACCCTATTTCAGAGCTTAAAGGTAATCTGATATCTGTGGTGCATCATCATGAAAACCAGACACCACGTGGTCTGATTCCAGTGCAGGTCGTATTTGATATTAAACAGGAAAAACTTGACGCAGTAATATCACGGCTTGAAGAAAGTGGTGTGGAAGTTGCAAGGGTTGATGAAGAACGATTTCTTGAACACGTTGCAGTAATTCTTATAGGTCACATTGTGCACACCGACATTCAGGATACGATTGATAAAATTGATAAGACCGGATACGCGGAGGTTGTGGACCTGTCACTTTCGATGCCGCGCATAGAGAACCCTTCCTCAGCATACCTGAAAATAGATGCTGTGGGCAAAAAGGAACTTGAAGATGCAATTTCACTGCTGAAAACCGTGGCTGCAGAAAAAGACCTGCTCGTCATAGAACCGATAGAGACTGAATTAACATAAGGGTATGTGATGCAATGAAAACGATACGCGCGTCTATTATTGGATTTGGGGCTGTCGGACAGGGTGTGGCAGAAGTATTGCTGCAAAAAGCCAGCTATCTCAATGATATTGGTCTTGACCTGAAGGTCGTCGCAATCGTGGATTCAAAAGGAGCCGAGATAAATACGGAAGGTATTGACCTTTCAGCAGCCCTTTCACGAAAGCGTACAGATGAAACGGTTGGACCGGAGAAGATTACAGGTTTAGAAGTTATCAGGACCATAGACCATGATGTGGTGATCGAAACTACGCCTACGAACATTGAAACCGGTGGTGTAGGACTTGAAAATATGCTTGCTGCCTTTGAGCACGGGAGGGATGTGGTAACCTCCAATAAAGGGCCGCTTGCAATGAAATACAGGGATCTGGCAGAGGCTGCCAGAAGTGCCGGTTCAACGTTTAAATTCGAAGCAACGGTTGGCGGTGCAATGCCCATCATCAACCTGATAACAGATGTTCTGGCAGGCAACAAAATCATCAGTGTCGAAGGGATATTGAACGGCACATGCAACTACATCCTGACACGAATGATGGAGGAGCGTGCATCCTATGAGCAGATGCTTGCCGAAGCACAGGAACTGGGTTTTGCGGAAACCGATCCCACTTATGACGTAGAGGGAATTGATGCGGCCTGCAAACTTGTGATCCTTGCAAACGCAATATTCGGAATGGATGCCACCTATAAGGACGTGGACGTGACAGGTATAACAAAGATCACCCCTGAATCGCTCATACTGGCAGAGGACAGTGGTTATGTGATCAAGTTGATAGGTGAAGTAAAGAAAGACCTGATCCGCGTTGCACCAAAACTGGTCCCCAACGGTCATCCGCTGGCAGTGGGTGGTACCCTGAATGTCGCGTCCGTGCAAACAGACCTTGCAGGAACGGTGACGATCACTGGGAGAGGCGCAGGTTCCATCGAAACCGCAAGTGCAATCTTAAGTGATATCATATCCATCTACAGGAAATAGTGCTATCAATATCATGTTACGTTACCGATCACAAAATGCCAATTGGAAAGGCTATCGGGAATTTCTCGATAATTTACAAACAGGGCTACAACTTGTAGTTACTTGTAAGAATCTCCATGCGTAAGCATGGAGTAGTTCAACCCTTACAATAATATGGGTGAAACATGACAAGTTTCAAAGATTTTACTGATGCGTGCCAGATAATCGAGCAAACACCGGGTTCACTTGAAATGACTGGTCAGGTTGCTGAGCTTCTTAAGAAGGTTAGCTGCGATGAACTTCCCGTGGTTACCTATTTCATAATGGGAGAGGTTTTTCCTTCCTGGAGTGACGAGGAACTTGGCATCGGTACGAGCCTGCTGTACACTGCACTTTCGAAAGCATCCGGCTTATCGGTAAAAGAGATTGAAAACCTTGTTCGCGAAACCGGGGATATCGGCAAAACTGCCGCTCTGGCCTTGTCCAAAAGATCGAAAAACCAGGCTACCTTTTCATCTTTCCTTGAAGAGCCGCAGCAACTTTTGATACTTGATGTCTTTGAGCGTTTCAAAAAAATTGCAAAGGCTACCGGAAAGGGTTCCTATACTGTAAAAATAAAAAATCTCCAGTATATGTTAAATTCTTCATCCCCGGAGGTGGCGAGATATCTTGCACGCCTTGCCATCGAGGAACTGCGGATAGGAGTGGGCGAAGGGATTGTTAGGGATTCCATAGCAAAGGCATTTGATGTACCTGTAGCCGATGTTGAACGGGGATTCATGCTGACGAACGACCTGGGGGCTGTTGCGATGGCTGCAAAACGTGGTGGTGTTAGTGAAGTTACAGAACTTTCACTGGAACTTAACCGCCCTATAAAAATGATGCTTGCACAGATTACACCCGGCATTGAAAGCGTGGTCCAGGAAATGGAAACTGCCGCAATCGAGTGGAAGTTCGACGGTGCCCGCGTCCAGATACACAAGGACGGCGACAGTGTCACTATCTTCTCAAGAAAGCTTGAAAATATTACGAATTCGCTTCCTGACATTGAGGCTGCGGTCAGGAAACATGTCAAAGCCGGGTCTGCAATCCTTGACGGTGAGACTGTGGCAATTGACGAAAATGGCAAACCGCGTGCTTTCCAGGAGATATTGAAGCGTTTCAGGCGAAAGTACGATGTTGAAGTTACTGCACGTGAGATCCCGCTTACACTGAACCTTTTTGATATAATGTACTTGAACGGCGAGACCCTGATAGACCTGCCGCTTACGGAGCGCAGGACAGCACTTGCCGGATGTGTTGAAAACACGGGGTCCATAAAAGTGGATGAACAACTGTTGACAGGTGACGTTGAAGCTGTGAACAAGATGTACGATGAAGCTTTGAAAGCCGGTCATGAGGGTATCATGATCAAGAACCCGAATTCACTATATTCACCGGGCAAACGCGGAAAGAACTGGCTTAAGAAAAAGCCGATTATGGAAACCCTTGACCTTGTTGTGATCGGTGGTGAATGGGGACAGGGCAGGCGTACGAACTTTATCGGCTCATATAAACTTGCATGTTATGAACCCGATACCGGACGGTTCTTGCCCATCGGGAATGTCGGCACCGGAATTACAGATGAGAAACTTGCAGAACTTACACAGCTTTTCTCCGACTTGATCGTGATCGAGTCGGGCAGAGAGATCGAACTCAAGCCCGAGGTGGTGTTTGAGATCGCATTTGAAGAAATACAGAAAAGCCCGAACTATGAATCAGGTTATGCACTTCGCTTCCCGAGGCTTGTTAATGTGAGGGATGACAAGTCGCCTGAGGAAGCAGAAACCCTCGAACGTGTTGAGGGAATATATTCTGCACAGCGAAAGTGACGGGAATATCAAATACCTTTAATTATACCAGCACGTCTTCCAAACCTGCTTCCCTAACAATCTGAACCGCACGTTCACGCTCGTTAAGTGTCAGATAGCGGTTGATTTCCATGTACTCCCCAGCCCGGTAATGGGGAGTGTACTGGAACATAAGGTTGAACCTTAACTTTGGGATGTGGGTCGCAGTCCACTCAACGATTGGACGGGTGCAGCATTCAAGGTGTCCTGGCAGAACTAACTGGCGAAGTATTATGTCAGCCTGCCGGTAAGCAGTCTCAAAATTCCTCTGCACCACACGAAGGTAATCTTTCACGTTGGAGTATGCCTCTGCACACCTGTCATTCCCATACTTGAAATCCGCAAGATATAGATCAACCACGCCTTCAAGAAGTTTTCCAACCTCAGAGGAATGATACATATTCGAGTTCCAGATCACCGGCGTGTTTACAGAGATCTCATTAATGATCTTCAGTATTGTGTGCGTATGCGGTGTTGGCGTAACAAAGTTCACGTTAATTGCACCCTGCGCGCGCCGCATGTCAATAATCTCGGCAACGTTGCCCGGGTCGATCATAGTACCGTTTGTCGGATGGGTGGAAATGTCCCAGTTCTGGCAGTACACGCAGGAAAACACGCATCCTGAAAGGAATATTGTATGGGAGGGCACAAGTTCAGGTTCTTCTCCCCTGTGCATGATTTCCAAGGCATATCTGGATAGTTCGCCAACCCTGCAGTATCCAAGTATCCCTTTTTTCCGGTTGACTCCGCACCTGCGCTCGCAGAAATGGCAGTTCTCAAGCATCTTATCCGCGATCGCAACCTTAAGGTCAAGCAACGATAACTCTGTTTGGGTCATGCCTGAATAGGAACCATATGAATACACGTCATTAATTATAGTCCGGCAGGTCTCCATCTCAGAGTCATGTATGTCCCAGAGTTCTTCAATGGACGCATCCGGATCAAACTCCACCGGAATACGCCCTGTGATCTTAAAACGTGCAGGCAGTTCACAGTTTTCTACTTTAAAGTAATTGTTCAGGAATTTTGGATACCCCATATTCAATAACATTGTGTGTATCCCATTAATAGTTCTGTTGATACGGAGAAAAAGTATGCTTTTTCTGTTCCTAATCTGCAGGATGCCGAGTTACTTACAACATCATCTGAAGACATGAAAAAAAGTATTTTCGGTGTAATGCCACATTTCCATCAGGGCACGATGACCGCCCTGCATCTTTGTTTCATTTCTTCTAATTTGAGATTGCTCAGATCATTAACATTATTGAACAGGAGCCCAGATGCATTTTTTATGAGTTCCATATTCTCTTGAATGATATTCCTGCATGCGTTAAAAGCATGATAATTTCGCATTGCTTTACCCAATCACGCTCATCCCCGACACCCTGACCGAAGGTGTGACTGTACCCCCAACCTTCCGGACATCGGTACCAGCACCTGTAATGTTTTTGAGCATCTCGAAAACATTGCCTGAGATCATCAGGGACTTCACAGGCTTATCGATCTGGCCGTTCTTGACCGTAAAGGCATTCCGTGCCTCCACCGAAAAGTCGCCTGAGATGAAATTTGCAGTATGCGCACCTATTACCGTGTTGACGTACACGCCATTGTCGGTCCCTGCAATGATGTCGCTTTGCGGGCATTCGATAATGAAGTTACGAAGCCCGATTGATGGCGTACTTACATACGAGTGCCTTGATGCATTGCCCGTGCTTTTAACCCCGTCCTTGCCTGCCGTGTAGCTATCGTAGAGGTACGACCTGAAAATTCCCTTTTCTATCACTTTCGTGGACTGGGAAGGCACCCCTTCGTCATCCGATACAGCGGTCTCGATGCCGCCTTCCAGAAGCCCGCTGTCAATTATTGTAAGTTCGGGTGCCGCAAGTTCATCACCCACGCGCCCTTTGAGACTTGAACGTCCCTTCTGTACATTATCAGCATCAATGGAAGGAGCAAATGCATTGTTGATCAGGTCTGCAAAAGCAAAGGGATGCAGGATAACATCGGTCTTATGCGGTTCAATGGAAATGCCCTCCTGTGACCGCAGCGCCAGTTCTGACGCATTTTTTCCGATAGCGTAAAAATCGATATCAAGGTTTCTGGATACTTCAAAATCATAGGCTGTGTTCGTATCACCTTCTGTTGTGATAACATCCACAAATCCAGTGATGTCTGTCCCTTTTTCTTCAACCTCGACACCATTTGTATTTATTATCAGCCGTTTGCTGTGTGACCGTGAAAAACTCCCTGACGTAACCGCGATATATGGAACCGATTTTGCACCTCGTATCATCTCAAGCGTAAGATCAATACACTCCTCGAGTTCCATCTGTTCTATCTTTTTATCAAAAAATCCGGAGACCCCCGGATATTCAGCGTTTGAAGGCAGAGATGACCAATCCGGGTCACTTTCCCTGACCCTTGCGGATGCAACCGATATTTTTACAGCATCCTCCAACCTACCGGGTATATTAGTACTAGTAAATCCCACCGCACCATTTACCACCGAACGAATCCCGATACCCTGGGCAAATTGCTCCTTTGCACCCTCTATCGCATCTTTCCGGATATCTGCGCTGGTAGAACTGCTGTTGATATAATAGACCTCTGCCTCATCTGCACCCATTTTTTGAGCAAGTGCCAGAGCCTTTTCTGCCAGTCCGTACATATTCAGGCACCTCCAACAAGAGCTTTTGAGATCGATATATGAGGTGAGCCATCCGTCACAGGAGCCAACTGCCCGTTCTTGCCGCAGCGTCCCGAATGCATGGTGAGGTCGTTCCCGACCATGGTGACATTCTTAAGTATCTCAAGTGTGCTTCCAGATAGGGATACATCACGGAGCAATGTTGTAAGTTCACCATTTTCGATCAGGTATCCTTTCTCGGCATTGAACTGGAACACACCTTCTCCTGTGTTCACCTGTCCGCCGCGGGAACCAATAAGGTACATACCATTGCCGACATCTTCCAGCATCTCCTCGAACCTGGCATCACCATTTTCGACATAGGTGTTGCTCATCCTTACAACAGGAATCGAATACCCCTGTGCCCTGCTGTGTCCCGGTGTCCCGCCAAGACGCCCCGCAGTCTCCCGGGAATGTAGATAGGAATCCAGTATGCCGTCCTTTATGATCGTTGTTTTTGCCGATTGTGCACCTTCGGCATCAAAGGGATAGTACCCATACTCATGCAGGGTAGGGTCATCAATAACATTGACAAGTGGAGATGCCACCTTTTCACCAATCCGGTTCTCCAGCACCGAATTGCCCTCAAGCACAAGGTCTGCCTCGGATGCATGACCAACTGCCTCATGTACAAAGACACCGGCAAGTTCCGGGTCAAGTACAACTGGCATACTTCCGCCTTTTGGCTGGCTGGCATGCAGCAATTCAACAGCCCTCTTTGCCGCAGACGCTGCCAGTGCGAAGGCATCGTGTTTGTCAAACAATTCGTATCCACAAACCCCGAACCTGCTTTCCCTGCCTGCTTGGTATACACCATTTTCGGCTGCAACAGCAGTGACCGCAAAACCGGTACGCATAAGTTCGTATTCTGCTTCCATATCTTCCGAACTGCTGTACTGTAGTTTCAACTTTGATTCGGAATACACGGCAGTTGTGCTGCTCACACCATCTATTCTGGCATGCTCATTAATGTCTTTTAGAAGCTGCACCTTCTCCTCGATGGGAACATTTTTCGGATCAATCCCAACTATCGGGATGTCTTTTAGAACCGGTGCAGAAACAGATGCCAGATAGACCTTATCCTTTGGCGTGTTTGAGTCCATTGCCTTTGCGAGGTCTGAAGCGGATTCGATTGATTTTTTGATGTCGAACTCGCCTTCAACCGACGTGAAACCCCATGAACCGCCGCAAAGAGCACGTATACCTGCACCACGGGTGTAGTTTACGGATATATCCTCAACTTTGCCATTGTCAAGAGTAATTGAGGTTGATGTCGCCTCAATTATCCTTATATCAAAAAAATCTACATTATGCATTATTTATTCCTGCATTAACACGGTTTATTTTTGGAAGGGTCGCAGGTACTACATCCGGAATGTCGAGGTTGATTTTCAGGTTAGCCAGGTTCTTCAGTTTATTAACAATACCTTTCTTATCCTTGCCAACGAAACTGTGCTCGATCACTTCAGCAATTGTCGATACAGGAATGATCTCGATCATATCCTTGTACGTATCCTCGATCAATACATCAGCTTCGTTTGACTTTGGAATGATGACCTTCTTCATCCCGGCTTCAGCGGCAGCCTCTATCTTATAAGTGACACCACCGATAGGAAGAACGTCACCCCTTACAGAAAGTGAACCGGTCATAGCAACCGTCTGGTCGACCGGAATTTTTTCAAGTGCGGATATAACAGCTGTTGCTATTGAAATAGAAGCACTGTCTCCTTCCACACCCTCGTAAGTTCCTATGAACTGGATATGGATATCGTGAGCTGTGGTATTCTTTCCTGTAACATTCTTAATGACGGCCGATACATTCTGCACTGCTTCCTTTGCGATATCTTTGAGCATACCGGTAGCGATCACACGACCCTCGGAAAGGGACTGTGCAGGTGTGACCTCCGCAATGATAGGGAGTACGATACCCGAATCACCGCCCATGACAGCAAGCCCGTTGACCCTGCCAATCGCAGACCCGATTTTATTGAACATCTGGTAATCTTTACGCTGCTCGAGATAACTGTCCGCAAGTTGCTGTTCTATGGAACGCGCCATTTTTTTGGCAGCAAGCACGTGTTTTGAGGTTGTGATCTCGGCACCTTCGGCATGGGCAATATCGCCTGCTACCCGGACAAGACCTCCAAGGTCACGAAGTTTTAATGTGAGATGTCCTTTCCTGCCTCCCCTGCGTTTTGCTTCACGTATCACTTCATCCACGGCACCCATATCAAAATGCGGGATGTGTCCATCACCCACAACTTCTTGGGCCACAAAACGCATAAGCTTTTTCCGGTTTTCCGCTGTGTCTTCCATGGAATCACGCATGTATATCTCGTACCCATATCCTTTGATACGGGACCGAAGTGCAGGATGCATCTTTTCAACTGCATCAAGGTTTCCTGCTGAAACCATGATGAAATCACATGGAACCGGCTCTGTTTTGACAAGTGCACCTGAACTGCGCTCGGACTGGCCTGTGATGGCATACTCTTTCTCCTGCAATGCTGTCAGAAGGCTCTGCTGTGATTCAATCCGCAGGGTGTTGATCTCATCGATGAACAGTACCCCTTTGTGCGCCTTGTGAATGTCTCCCCCCTCAACCCTGTCGTGAGCAGGTGTTTCAAGCCCCCCTGACTGGAAGGGATCGTGCCTTACATCACCAAGAAGCGCACCTGCATGTGTACCTGTGGCATCAATATATGGAGCATGTTCCTTCTGGAAATTCGAAACAATTAGTTTCGGTATCATGAGTTCTTCTTTTGGCATGAACTGGCGTGTAAGCATCAATATCATAATTGCTGCGATTATGCCCCACAAAAGCTGACCAACATAGAAAGAATACATCACAATTCCAAACACGAATATCATCATCAACATGTTGCGTGCCTGGACCTTCTTTCTTGCCTCCAGCTTGTGTGCCATAACGATCTCCCTGCCCTTTCCGGCAGGCACTTCCCTTATCTTTGGATTGTTCAGGTCTTCCATATTCGGATATGCCATGATATCCTTCAGTTCTTCTTTTGGAAGGAGTTCTGCCATCGCTTTTGCAAGTAATGATTTGCCAGTACCTGGCGTACCGATCATCATAACATGCCGCCGCTGGCTTGCCGCTTTTTTGACAACTTCCACAGCATGATCCTGACCAATTATCTGGTCAATAATCAGTTCAGGTACATCTATCTGTGCCGTTGTATCGACATCGGTACCATATGATATGGTTTCTTCATTAGAAGTAATCTCATTTTCCATGGTTAACTCACATTATTGGATAGTGGATACTCAAAAGTCTACTGATTCATATATACTTGACGCTTTTATAGTTGTTGTTAATCCCATAAATTATATTAATCTATGTGTATTAATATTAATAGACCTGCGTGGAAAAATAAATAAGTAGCAACATTTGCTGCGTTGAAAAGAAATATTAACATGTAAGTTGAATACCTGATGTTGAAAAATATGAAACTGGCTATTATTGTTGGGCTTGCACTGGTAATATCGTTTGCATCGATGGCGCTGCCAACATCTGCAGTTCCTGAAGAGAGACAATATTTCCATGTCACGCAGATGGTGGTGGAGTTTGACAGGGCAGATGCAATGGTCACAATATCCTATGATCTCGATTTTTTTGCAGAGATATACGCCTTTATACTTGGTAGCCGAAATCTAGAACCTACTTTTGAACAGATATTCTCCGATTTTGAGAACGTTAAAGTGACTGAAATCGGACGTAACCATGCAGTGATCATACTTTCGGATGTCTCAAGGCAAGCTGGTGATTATTACCTGCACGACCAACACCGACTTGGAATAATGGTTGATTCACTCAAACTTGTGTACCCTGATGGCTCCAGTAAAAATAACCAGAATTCAAATACTACGCCAAATACATTTTTTAAGCAAGTATAGGAAATTATCTTCAATTTCCCTTATTGTCACAAAAAGGACAAACACAGTCCAATCTGGGATATATTTTTTAACCTTTAGGATACATTGCTTTTCTAATGGGAAACTACAAATTGAAATGCCTTGGTTGCGGAAGTGAATACCAGGGTGACTACAGGCTAAAGTGCGATCAGGATGATTCGTTTCTGCGCGCTGAATATCAGGCAACACGGCTTGAGCTGAAAAATGTACCCGGCATGGGGAAGTTCCACGACTGGCTTCCCATCGAAAGGATGCTGACTACGGATGCTGCACCGATCACCTATCAAAGTGAAGAGCTTGCACGTGAACTCGGGTTAAAGAACCTGTATATCGGTTTTAGCGGTTACTGGTCCGAGAGGGGGGCTCTGGTAAAAACATGCAGTTTCAAGGAACTTGAAGCCCATCCCACAATGCAGCGGTTAACAGAGTCAGGCAGGCTGGCAATTGTAATTGCATCAGCCGGGAACACTTCACGCGCTTTTGCCCATCTGTCGGCACTGACAGGTATCGATGTGTATCTGGTTGTTCCGCACTTTGGACTGCCCAGTATGTGGCTTCCGGAGGAGCCTACAGACTCCATCCACCTGATACGGATGGATGAAGGCAACGATTACACCGACGCCATCAACCTTGCCGAGAGGATCGCAAAACTTCCAGGCATGGTGTCGGAAGGCGGTGCGCGGAATGTTGCAAGGCGGGACGGTATGGGAACCGTCATGCTGGACGCGGCGGTTACGATCAAGCGTATACCTGACCACTATTTCCAAGCAGTTGGAAGCGGCACCGGTGCCATTGCAGCATGGGAAGCTGCGATCCGCCTGCGTGCAGACGGGCGTTTCGGGGACTATCTTCCAAAACTCCATCTCTCCCAGAATCTGCCTTTTGTACCCATGACCAACGCCTGGAATGCGAACAGGCGTGAAATCATACCTGAAATAGATATTCAGGACCCAAAACAACAGATAGATGATATATACGCCAAAGTGCTCTCGAACAGAGCACCACCGTATTCTGTCACAGGTGGTCTTTTCGATGCCCTTACAGCCACCAGCGGATCCATGTACGCCATAACAAACCAGGAAGCTAAAGAAGCACAGGCGTTGTTTGAGTCACTGGAAGGAATAGACATCCTCCCCCCCTCAGCGGTTGCTGTTGCCTCACTTCTCAAGGTTGTGGATTCGGATCGTATCCCATCGAATGAGGTGGTCTTGCTGAACATTGCAGGCGGCGGCACCGAACGGCTCAAAGAGGATTATACACTTTCCATGATCAAACCGGTCGCAAGTGCAAAGAACCCGGATGTGCCTCTTGAAGACCTAATCGGGGCTGGCAGGCACGGAGGTTTTTTTGATATTGATGAGAACAAGTGCGGAAGATGAGGATACATGAAATCTCCAGAGGATACTGTCATTGAGATCATGAAAAATAGCGGCATTGATATGGTGGCTACGCTTCCATGCGACCGCATCAAAAATCTTCTGCCGCTTATTTCCAGTAATTTTCCTGATATTCCGCTTACCCGAGAAGAGAACGGGATCGGCATTTGCGCAGGTGCATACATGGCAGGCGGAAAACCGATGATGGTCATCCAGAGCACGGGTCTTGGGAACATGATCAATGCACTGGAATCACTGAATATTGCATGCCGAATACCGCTTCCAATATTTGCCAGCTGGCGTGGGGTCTACAATGAGGGGATAGAGGCACAAAAACCATTTGGTGAACATCTGCCTGCAATTCTGAAAGGCGCGGGAATACAGTATAACATCGTCGATGAACCTGATAAACTATACATGCTGGAGTACGGCATCAAGGATGCATATGAAAACCTGCGACCACATGTTATTCTTTTTTCACCGATGGTCTGGGAAGGCTCTGCCTGCAAAATCTGGGGTGAGCAGGAACCGGTGGTGTTCAGGGAGCGTTCGTATGAGTTCACATTCAAGAGCAAAATTCATGAACCGGAGATGATGAGATTTGATGCACTATCCACAATTGCACCGTTGCTTGATAAAGAAATAGTAGTAGTGAATATTGGCATACCCTGCAAGGAGCTGTATGCTGTGAGTGACCGCGACCTTAATTTCTATATGTTCGGTTCAATGGGACTTGCATCCCCCATCGGACTCGGACTTGCTCTCAAATCAGAGCGCAGGGTGGTCGTGCTGGACGGTGACGGCAGTATTCTCATGAACCCAAATGCTCTCGTGGAAGCCGCACGTGCAGGTCCATCAAACCTTACGATCATTGCACTTGATAATGGTGCCTACGGGTCAACAGGTTCCCAGGAAACATTCACTGCCCGTTTCCTGGATATCGAAATGCTCGCACAGGGATGCGGCATTGGGAACACCGTGAAGGTCCGTACAGGAGAAGAACTTCGAAATGCATTTGTGGCTGCACAGGAATCGGGCAAGCTTACGCTCATTCACGTGATAATAAGACCCGGAAATAAGGATTCTCCGAACATTCCACTTACTCCGGCTGAAGTTACTGTAAGATTCATAAGAGCGGTCCGATAACTACGGAACGATACGCTCTACCGGTTCTGTGATCCTGAACTCGCCCAAAAGTATTTTCCGTTTCAGTTCCTCTGCGGCTTTAAGAGCCCGGGCGCGGTCGGACTGGCGGACCACAACCGGGATGTCCTTTTCGGTCTTTCCGTCATTGTAGTGCAGGGTTCCGAGATCTGCATTGAATGCATGACCATCACAAATTGAGACACACAGCCCGCAGTTAAAACATGAACTGGCATCGTGTACCGCTACTATCGCTTCACTGCATTTCACGGCGCCGGTCGGGCATGTTCGTTCAACCTCGCACACACAGCATTTGATGCACCTGTCAGGATCATAGGTAACCGTTGTATCCGTACCATCCCATACATCACCGTATGTTGTCTCGCACAACGTTACTCTCCCATTAACGTCTACAATATCGAGTTTCAGCTCGCTGTTAAGCTTAATGATGGAATCGAGCAGGTTCTGGCTCAGGACAGGAATGGGCACTGCCCACGTATTGATGATCTCAGGTCCTGCCGATGTAATGAATCCGCCCATGTATTCAGGAACCATGGATCTCATGTCCGCAAAACCGGAAAGATTGGGTTTTTCAGGGCTGCTCCGGGTTCCGGTCCCTGCCACAAATCCCTCTGCTCCGTTTATAAGTACCCTTGTTCCGATACCGATCGTTTCAAGGTTCGAGTCGTTCTTTATGGGATTTAGCTCACCGCAGCCGCAGAAAGTGGCTTCACTCAGATTACCCTTGAACTCTGATGCATGGAATATCGAGGATATCGGCTCTGTTTTCGGATTTACGAATGCAAGGTAGTTCTTAAAAGCATGTCTGGTTGCAAAGAGCCGTGCATGCGGAATTTGCTTGATAGTAGTGCGGCTTTCAAAGAAACGCCCTTCGACGGTCTCAACTTCCACCACGACCGTCTTGCCATCCACAAGGTCTTTAAAAAGATGCCCTCCCCCGTAATCAGGTTTTGATCTACTATGAGCTGTACCGTTAACGATGATATCGACTATACCAATGCGTTCGTTGGGACAGGGTCCAATCTGCGCTGGTACATCGTTCATCCATACATGCGATGCACGAATGAACGTATCCGGCTCTGCGACCGGGAATGACAGGACAGCATACGTACCGCTCATTATTGCACGGGTTGCCGTGGTCACGACATCAACATCCTCAAAGCTAATGACCTCGCCTGAGCGTACCCGATTGCATATTTCGTCTGCGGTCAGGACAACAGCGTTGCCCTTCTTGATTTTCTCCTGTATTTGTGAAAATGTTCTTGTATTTCCGGACATATTGCCAACCAGATATTGATAGTCCAGTATTTGTATAATCCTATTTGAGAATTCAGGTTAGAGTATCCCGGATCCCGACGAATGACTCATCTTAAGAGATGGGATTATTATCGAATTCTGACATATGAATAGAGACGAATAGAGTACTCTTCTGGGCGGGATTTTCCTACTGTTAAATTTATAACTGTGAATATATATTCAACAAAATTCATTCGCAGACTCACGAATATTTATATATGGATTACAGCATTATACAATAGTATGGTAAAATCAGATGACCATACAGTACTTTTTTCTACGGATCATGGTTTTATTGCTTTGAACAGTCCTGTTAAACTTAAAATACTGGAACTTTTAAAAACCGGCTCAAGATCATTCGATGAGGTAGTCAGATCCACTGGCAAAGCAAAATCAACAATCTCAGTGCACCTCACTGACCTAAAATCCTGTGAGCTTGTTGAAGAGCAAATTGATTCCACAGATAAGCGCAAAAAAATGTATTTTTTGAACACTCAATGTATGGTCTGTTCCCAGATACCCATAGCCAATCATTACGATAATGTCCTGCAAAACGTAGCATCTTCCAATGGAGATGAGTACGAGTTCCTAAAATCCATTTACCAGGCGGTGAAATTCGGTTTTGAAGCACATGGGATCAACCACCGACCAATCATGAAAAAGATTGGAATAGATGTTGGCACATGCATCTCTACAAACTTTGGATCCAGTGACATGGATGGTGTGCTTAATGACATTACGACATTCTGGAAATCGCACAAACTCGGATATGTGTCAATTGTGGATACTGAGCCGTTGACGATCATCGTTGATGATTGTTTTGGATGCAAGTCCATGCCTCCTCTTGGTAAAACGCTTTGCTCGTTCGATGAGGGGCTTTTTGAAGGGATATTCTCTGGAAAATTAGGGCTAAAATGTAAAATGAAAGAAATTGAGTGCTACGGAACCGGTCATAATCACTGTTTGTTTGTAATGCAGCAATGAAGGATAGACTACGATTTAATGTCACTCAGACCCGATTACAACACCAATCTCCGATTTCAAGAGAGGACCGATCTCGGCAACGATCCCGGGACCGTCCGTATTTTCACGGCAGACGATGGCATGTTCCATCACCCCGATGCGCTCGATACCATATATGTCCCGTGCATGTCCTGTCTTTTTAATTGCAGCTTTTAGTTCCGAGCGTGTCACTGAATTTGCTATAACCCGGTCCGTGCCTGATTTTTTCCATTTCCAGAAAAGATCGACCTGTTCTTTTGTGAAACGTGCCTCATTCTTGCCAGTGATCTCCACCGAAACCGGCAGTTGGGATATGATTCCGAAACGGGACGCGATCTGCCTGACCTGACCCATTCCAAGTGGTTTTAGTTCCCCAAGAGAGATATTTACCACAGTTCCAACATTGACTGCAATTGAATCATCATCAATTGATTGAATGTATCCCCTGTAAACGTTTCTGGAATCTGCTTTTTCAACAGGTGAACCATATCTGGACAACAAGAAATTTGCAGAGAACTCTTCATCATCCCCGGTAATATCAACATGTGCCCACTCGTTCCCGGTTGCCGAAACATGCGCAATTGCATCCAGCTCTTTTAGTTCATTGTTGACCACGGCTTCGATGGAACGAATTGCACGCTCACGATTACCATATATATGCAGAAGCAGTATTATTGTTTTCATAAGACACCACAAAATGTTTATTCAAAGTTATTTATTAAGAAGATATTCAAGGCGTGTACGAACATCATTTAAAGAGTTGACCACTGCCACTTCAATGGTACTTTGTGACGATCCGATCAAATTTTCTATTATTTTGATATCACGGCTGAACGGTCCCAGTTTTCGGGCAATTGTATCCGTATCTGCACCACTGTTAGATAGTCCGGAGTAAATGGTTTCAATCTTTGAGCGCAGGTTCTCAATCCTTTCCTGTATATGCCGACTTTCGGGATCGATTTCTGTCGTTACCGTTGTATCTGGCTGTGATTCTTCCAGAACGCTTTCCCCTTGTGGTACATCCCCTTCCAGTGTAATGATCAAGTTCTTCAATGCCTCAACGACATCAGTACCTCGTTCGGTGAGTTCCACATATTTCACACGCCCCTCCACAGTGAATTTTACAAGACCGTACTGTTCCATTTTGGACAGTATCTTGGTTGTGTGAGCAAACGTGGAATTGATCTCTTTTGTGATCACCGATGCATAGGTTTTTTCGAGTGCCCCGATCGTCAGAAGAGCAAGTGCAGGTTTTTCCTGTAAAAATAACTGTTCTGCATATTCTTCAGCCATTAGGAACTCCTTTTGTAAATATATTGATGACGATTTAATATTAACATGAAATTAGACACTTTATTATATATTACTTTTTATACGAATGGATTTGAGGATGCGTCTGTGTTGAACTACTCCACGCTTACGCATGGAGATTCTTACAAGTAACTACAAGTTGT
>CAZQWP010000003.1:0-22587 GCA_964597005.1 uncultured Methanosarcinales archaeon
CTTTCAATGTTGTATGCAGATAGTACGCCTTTCATCCCCCATCTTACGAAAGGGGGACTTCTCGGCTAAAAATTAAAATTAAAAAGAACAAATGACTGCGGTATCTTACCGCAGTGCTATTTTTCTATTGTATGGACAATCAGTATGTCCGCTCTATCATATAATCGGCAATTGCCAGCAGTATCTCCTTTGCTTCTGAATCGGGCAGGACGTCCAATTGCGCTTTTCCCTGTTCAATATACGATATTGCAAGGTTCCTTGCATAATCGATCGAACCTGAATCATTAAGCACTTTGACTGCATCATCAATCTCTTCTTTTGCAGCACTGCCGTTCCCAAAAATAGCCAGCTTAACACCCTGCTCTAATGCATGGATAGCAATGAGCGTTTTTTTCCCTTCCACCAGATCGCTTCCCCGAACCTTCCCAAGCACCTCTTCCGATGTGACCATATCAAGCACATCATCGTATATCTGGAAACCAATACCTATCAAACGGCCAAATTCAAATAATGCGTCCGCGATCTCATCAGAAGCACCGCCAAGGAGTGCACCCATCTTTGCCGATGCAGCATAGAGAACAGATGTCTTTTTCTCCACCATCTCAAGGTACTCATCTTCCGTAACACTATCACGCACCTCAAAATCGATATCCAGCCACTGTCCTTCACATATTTCCGTACATGTCCTGGACAAAATGTCGATACACTTAACGATACAATCTGGCTCATTCTCAATACCCGCAAGGATCTCGAACGCTTTGGAGTACAGCGTATCACCTGCAAGAATTGCACCTGCTTCACCCCATTTCACATGGACTGCAACCAGTCCCCTGCGAATGTCATCCTTGTCCATGATATCATCATGAATCAAGGTGAAATTATGAACAAGTTCCACAGCTACTGCAGCCCGAAGTACTGCATTGATATTTGAGTTAACCGCCTCTGCCGCAAGTATGAGGACGGTTGGTCTCAACCTCTTGCCGCCTGCATCAGGCAGGTATCTCAATGCTTTATAGAGTTCTGCAGGGCGGCCAATGGGAAGAAGTTCCTCTATTCCCTTATCAACATCTACACTTCGTTTTTGAATCTCATCAATTAAATTCATACTCAATCACGGTCAGGTTACTTCGCTTTTTTACTATTCTTCAATATATAGCTCTTCACCATTTCTCAGCAGATGCAATGTGTCGCCCAGCACATATCCTGCATCCTCAGCCATTTCGATGTATGAGCTGTGCATCCCGATATCTCCATGGGCAGGGATAACATGCTCAGGATTAATCATTCTTAAGAGTTCCCAGTGGTCTTCCCGGTAGGCGTGACCTGATACATGCACATTATCATATATCCTTGCCCCCCTCATCCGAAGTTTTGTCTCCACTGCATATCGGTTTGCCTGTGTCATTGGAGTTGGTATCACATTCGCAGAGAAAATAACACGATCCCCGGATTCAATTTCATAGGCAGTATCCCCATTTGCGATCCTTACAAGAATTGCATTAGGCTCACCCTGATGACCTGTGACAATTGGAAGATATTTTTCCTTTCCATTCTGCATTATCTTCTTGAAAGCCCTGTCAATGTCTTTACGAATTCCATATATCTCTACATTTTTAGGAAGTTTGATATAACCCAGTTTTTCAGCAGTCACTACATATCGGTCCATAGAGCGTCCCATAAGAACAGGGATCCTTCCCATTTCTCCTGCAACCTCAAGGATAGAATTGATACGTGCGATATGTGAAGCAAAAGTAGTTATAATCATGCCGACATCCGATTCCTCTGTACCAAGAAGCACATCCCTAACCATATCACGTGCGATCTGCTCGGACGGGGTCTTTCCTGTACGCCCGGCATTTGTGCTCTCCGTGATCAGTGCGATCACGCCTTCTTCACCAAGTGATCTCAGCCTTTCAAAATCAGGTTCATCACCAATGGTTGGCGTACGATCAAGCTTAAAATCACATGCATAAAGGATAGCTCCGGATGGTGTGTGTATTGCAGCAAAAACAGAATCAATGATACTGTGCTGGACCCTAATAAATTCTATTGAGATGTCCTCGGTAACCTGATAGGTGTCTCCTGCATTTATTGTGATCAACTTGTTCTTAACTGTAAATTTACGTTCGTCAGCTATTTGCTTCTTTATGAGAGCCGTGGTATATGGCGTGCCAAGGATTGGTGCCGAGTACCTGTGCGCCAGTTTAGAAACTGCACCTATATGGTCAAGGTGACCATGTGTGCACACGATCGCGCGCACGGTTCCATCTATCTTTTTCATGATAGTATCGTCAGGGATTGCTCCCATCTCGATCAGTTCCAGTGAATGCATCTTGTCTATCTCGACGTCCTCGTGTATCTGTACACGATCTAACCTCAGACCCATATCAAAAATGATAATATCCTCGTTAACTCTTACAGCAGTCATATTGCGGCCCATTTCATTATACCCGCCGACTGCAATTATTCCAATATCTGTCATATTTAATCCTCAAATAATTAATTTCTAACTGTTTACTCAATTTATCTATTCAATCACTTAACAATGAAATGTAAATGGCATCCTTAAAATTTCAAAGCACATCCGAATGCATTGCGAAATCCTTTACATCAAATCCGCGCTGTGTTAGGTACTCAAGTGTCCAGCCCGTAATAACGGCTGGTGCGTAGTGTAATTTATCGATGGTGTTACATCCGCAAAGGAACATTGCCACTTTCAGTTCCTCGACCATACGTGATAATTGATCAACAACTTCATCTTTACCTTTTAGTGCCGGGGCAACGAATGGCAGCGCTGCACTTGCTGCACTTGCACCGATTGCAACCGACTTTGCAATATCAAGACCGGTCCTCACACCACCTGTGGCAATTACCGGAAGCGACACACTGCATTCGATAACACTTGCCACTGTTGGAATTCCAAAATCCCAGAACAGTTCACCCAGATGTTCTGATAAGGCATCTTTCCAGTCCTTTGCGCGGTATACTTCAACACCTGCCCAGCTGGTACCTCCGACACCCCCAACATCAATTGCTGACACACCTGCCTTTTTCAAAAACAGGGCATCATCATGTGATATACCCGCACCGGTCTCTTTTACGATCACAGGTACGTTTACAGAACATATCTCAGCAATTTCATCAATACAACCTGATGCATCCCTGTCACCTTCGGGCTGGATCGCTTCCTGCAGGAAGTTCAGGTGCACTGCCACAGCATCGGCATCGATCATCTCTATCACCTTTTCGATGCCTTCAACTCCATACTCCTTGATCTGGGCAGCACCCACATTTCCATAGATAAATGCATCCGGTGCAACGTCGCGGACAACCCTGAACGATTCTTCCTGTTCCGGGTCTTCAATGGCGGCCCTCTGGCTTCCAACACCAATTCCAATGCCCATCTCTTCAGCCGCTTTTGCAAGTGCTGTGTTAATCGGTATAATATCCGGGTGCCCGCCAGTAATGGATGCAATAAGAAACGGTGCACTCAGGCGTTTGCCAAGGAAATCCATAGACATGTCGATTTCATCCATATTAATTTCAGGCAGTGCCCTATGTATCATTAGAATATCACTAAAGCCTGCACTTACCTTCCTGGATTCCACCGGACTTGTTGCACACAGGTTAAGATGCTCTATCTTTCTTTTAGATGTACTCATATTGAACTCGTTTAATGATTTATGTTCCTGTATTTGTAATTGCGGTTCCGATATTATCACCGTTCAGGAACTTTGAGACGTTTCCATTCTTTGCTGCATTAAATATGTATGAAGTGATACTTGACGTTTCGCACAGTTTCAATAGTTCATCTACCTTTCCAAGCATACCTCCGGTGACATCAGTATTTTCTGAAGCACCGATGTATTTTCCAATATCCCTGAAATTAGAGGACGTGATTGCTTCAACCGTCTTCCCGTCATTATCCAGAACACCGTCCTTAGCACTTCCAATGCCAATCCTTTCTGCACCCAGTTGCATTGAAAGGTAAGGGACGATCTGGTCACCTGAAAGAATGGATATACCAAGTACCGTATCCATTACCACATCACCGTGCAGCACCGGTATAAATCCATTTTTAAGCATGATGCGGATACTTTCTATAAACATTCGCACAATCCTGCCGTTCTCACACACTGTGTTGCCCAGAGGATGTACGGGCACGGCATTTAAACCGGACCTATTTAATGAATTAACTACAAATCTATTAAGAATTTTTACTGAATTATGAGTGATGATCGCACCTTTTGCATCAAACTTTTCGGTGAGTGCATATCTTTTTGCCTGGGGATGACCGAAGGAACCTGCACCGTGAACGATGATCAGCCTGCCGTCAAATCCGGAGATCTCAGCTGCGATACGTTCGATCTCATCATGTTTTGCAGCACCGTCGTCAGCACTTTTATCTGTGATGACACTTCCGCCAATCTTCAGGATCGTGATCCCTTCTTCAGCTTTCATATCTCTGACTCCACAGTAACACCATGTTCTGTTGCCGTTGTGATGATCGCATCGCCACCAGCTTCAATTATTGCATCTGCCACATCTCGGTTTCTAGCCACGTTGGTAAGCGCCACCATGCATCCTCCACCGCCGGCACCTGTGATCTTTGCGCCAAGTGCTCCATTTCTTCGGGCTGCATAGACAAACAACGAAAGTTCAGGACTCCCGACACCAACAGCATCCAGCAGTCCATGGTTCACGTTCATTAGATTCCCGACTGAGGCGTAATCCTTTATATTCACCATTTCTTCACCTATATGCGAAATCTTCCCGATGGTTGACAGAAGCGGAACAATGATCTCAGGATAGCTGTCACGCAGTTCGGCAACGTTTGCAACGAGTTCCTTTGTGGAAGAAAATGTTCTGGTATCACCAATCACAATTCCGCACTCGATGAGTTTCAGTTTCCTGCTCTCTGGTATCATGACCACACCGCCCATGGTGCTGACATAGGTATCTGTTGGACTTGCTGCGCCCTGTACTTTTCTTTCGATTTCGTGACCAAGGTTTGCGATATCCTCAAGAGCAAGTTTACAGCCAAAAAGGTAATTCAAAGCCTGTATGGTCGCGACGGTAACGGCTGCTGAGGAACCAAGTCCCGAACCCACTGGAAGATCGGAATCGATTTTTATGTTAACACCTTTGATCGGTACGATCTCTCGCATGCGTTCGATAACAGCCGAAACATAGGGATGTGTGCCAAAATCAATGCCTGTTTTGCCCAGAACGGACTCAATTACTACAGATTCTGAAGTGTAGGCATTCACGCGGGTTCGAAGGTCTACAGCACAGCATATGGCACTTTCGCCATACACAACGGCATGCTCACCAAATATGTAAATTTTTCCAGGTGCAGAACAGGTTACCATTTATCACTCCTGCAAACATCCCGACATACCTATCATTTACATCCATGCAGACACATCATTCCACAACAATTGCCGAATATCCGACAACTGCAGATGTATCGCCGGTCACATCGGCACTTGTTGCATATTTTAGCAGCGTTGCCTTTTTAGCTCCAAAAGCACCTGCCGCAGTAAGCATTGCCGAAATGGGACCATATCCGCATGCAGATGCACCCCGTTCCGCAATTCGCCTGTATAATTCCGGAACATCCATGTCAAGTATAGATTCTATAAGGTAATTGTCGATTTCCTGTGCAATATTTGCAGGCTGGTAATGTGTCAAGTCACTGGATGCAATGATCACAACTTTCCTGCCGCATTTTTTGACAGCACGTGCAATCTCGTTACCCACCTCGACCGCAGTTTCCTCGTCCTGTAATCCAAGGCAGATAGGCAGTATCTTAAAACCGCCTTTGAACCTGTACTGCAAAAACGGCAACTGCACTTCAATGGAATGCTCGTATCTGTGAGCGTTCTCGTCGTAGTCCACTATAGTACCTGCAAGGAATTTTGCAAGTTCGACGTCCGTTTCAATTTCCCCGAGAGGTGTTGTCCATGTTTCCTGTGATACCGCAACCGCGGAACCGAAACCTGTATGGTTAGGACCTAAAAGGATAAAGGTATCGGCTTCTGGAAGCACTGCATATGCATGTGCCGCCACGCTTCCTGAATACATGTATCCTGCATGCGGCACAACGGCACCGATCACGTTTCGTGGCGAGACCTCAAGGTCACTGAAGTACCTTGCCAGTTCCTTTTTAAGAATCCTTGGGTTTAGCGGATAAAACTGTCCTGCAACGGTTGTTTGTCTCATATTACTGATCACCCCATACTAAATATGAATCTATTTGCTATATATTTAGTATGCTCTTGTGATCACTTACGATCTGCTCAAAGTACTGGTTCGAAGTCACTAAGTTCATAATTGAAAGGAATGTCGTTATTTTCCGCAACTCCTTTTGCCAGCAACCAGTACACAAGAGACAGTGCTTTTCGACCTTTATTGTTTGTGGGGATGACCATATCCACGTTTGATGTCATATTGTTGGTATCGCATAATCCAACGACAGGAACACTGATGTTCACAGTTTCCTTGATTACCTGTGCATCTCCTGTAGGGTCGGTGACGAGTACGATGTCAGGCTCAAAAAATCCTTCCACTTTCGGATTTGTGAGTTTGCCGGGGATGAACCTTCCTGCCATTGCTTTTGCACCGATGGCTTTTGCGAACATTTTTGCCGGGTATTGTCCATACTGGCGTGCAGACACTACCAGGATCTTGGATGGATCGTATCTGGAAAGTAGTTTTGCAGCGAGTCTTATTCGCTCATCGGTTGACTGAATGTCAAGCACGTATAATCCATCAGTACGAACACGATATACAAAACGCATCATGTTCTGTGTTTTTTGCTGTGTCCCGATATGTATCCCTGCAACCAGATATTCATCAATCGGAACAAGTGATGTGGATTTTTTCCCTTCTGCCTTTTCTTCCACCTGTGTTTCTATATTTTGATCTGTAGTTTCCATAAATTCACCTCATTATGCAACATTTCTCTTGACTGTAATCGGGATCACTCCAAGTTTCAGTTCCTCCATTGCCAGTTTCAGAGGATCGGTTTCTGTACTTTCGATTAAAACAGGCGCTCCCATTGATATCTGCAACGATCTTGCACCGATAATTCTTGCACGTTCATACCTACTAAAAGTCTCATTACTCAATTGATCACCCTGCGTAATTTCCGTATATTAAAACAATTTGTAAAAAGAAAACATATCCTGCAAATAACCTGACAAAACGAGTAGATCCCACTCTAGCTCAGGTTTACTTAATCATATGAAATTATTATTCACAATGACAGAATCATGGCCATATGCTGTAGTTTTTTTCTGAGCTAATAGCTAAATATTGTATCCGGAATCCCTCCGAATGTGGTTTTCATTTCGATCCATGACCCAGTTCACCAGTATTCAAATATAAATGGGACCGCTGAGATTTGAACTCAGGTACCGGCGTGATTCGCACAGGACGCAATTGCTTACCGTGTCCCGAACGCCGAAGGATGGTCCAGGCTACCCTACGGTCCCTTACTGGTATGGTGCGAATTTATCCACCAGCTCCACATGTGACAAGAGCATCCGACGGCAACAATACCGGGTCAAACCCAAATCATCAAGCACTGCTGCAGGTTCTTCACCCTCCTCAGTGCGCCTCTTGAACTCTTCCCAGCTACTGGAGATCACTTTTCCACAGGTGAAACATCTGACTGGAATCATATTATTAATAGCCTACCTGTACGATTTCTGGTATTTTGCACGCGCACCAGGACCACCAAACTTCTTGGTTTCCTTCTGTCTGGAATCGTTTACAAGCAAATTACGATCATAGGCTGTAAAGGTATCTCGAATTTGTGTATCATTTGTCCATTCGACAATTCCCCTTGCAATCGCGGTCCTTACCGCGTTTGCCTGGCCCACGATGCCGCCGCCTCTAACATTTACATCAATATCAATACTTGATACTGCATCGCCTGCAAGCATCAGAGCCTCGGATATTTTGAGCCTTACAAACTCAGGTTCATATATCTCTACCGGTTTTTTGTTGATCCGCGTCTTACCTGTACCTTTTGTGATGGTTGCACGCGCAATAGCTGTTTTATTTTTACCAGATGAATTGACAACTTTGGTAACCATGAATAAATCCTCCTTAGAACTTAGAACCTAGCCTGCGGCTGACTTCCCCGAGTTCCACATATTTATTTGAACTCAGGCGATTCATATTTGCTTCTGTAATCGTTGTAAGTTCTGCACTCTTAAATTCAAGTGGGATGCCTACGTATACCTTAATCCGTGACATTGCATCTTTACCTCTTGCCCGTTTGTAGGGAAGCATTCCCCTAACTGTCCTTTTAAGAATTCGCTCAGGACGTTTCGGGAAATACGGACCAAATTCGCGGGTACCCATTTCCCTTATGGATTTGTAGCCATTGAGTGTCGTTACCTTTGAACCGGATATAATAGCTTTGTCGGCATTTACTATTGATATCTCTTCTCCTGCAAGCAAACGCTTTGCAACCACACTGGCAAGACGCCCCATAATAAGTCCTTTTGCATCGATAACCGTCATTTTGAACACCTACTGTAAAATCCTTATTCCGGAGCCACTGGGATTTTCATCAAGCATTTGTTCGATGGTCAGACACCTACCGCCAACATCTATGATCTTTTCCCTTGCCGTAACACTGAAGTTCAGCGCAGCAACTGTCACCGGATGACCAAGCATACCCGCTCCCAGAACCTTGCCTGGCACAAGTACCACTTCATTTTCGCTTGCGTTCCGGTTGATAGAACTCAGGTTTACTTCCGCGTAGTTCCTGCCCGGTTTTTCAAGCCTTATTGCTATATCTCTCCAGATCAGTGCATTGTTTTCGCGCGTCTTTTCTTTCAGTACCACGATCAATGTTGGTATTCGTGGATTTGTCTTTCTTACGATTTTTACCTGTGTTTTTTTACTCATAATGTTCCTCCGCAAGATTTCATTAATTCTCACTCACGCAATTTCTGCGTTCGAACATTCATCCAACACTAGTTTAGAAGAACATATTATTGAAATTAACCGAAGTAGAGTCCTGAATAACTTACTAGTACATAAAGATTATGAGCATTACCCGTGGATGATCTTATCATACACTTCCTGATAGATGGATTCAATATCGCAGCCAAGTTCCCGGGCCACCATTATTGCTGCAGTCTCTATGTCCACAAGGTATGACAGTTCTTCCTGTTTGGCGTTTATCCTGGCTGCGATCTCACGCACACCTAAAGAAGTGGAACTGGCGATGTAAGCCATTATATGCTCAATATCCGACCTTTCTTTGAATAAAGCCGGAGATGGTTTAAAACCGTGCGGGATCTCAAAAGCATCAATATTGAAATCCGGTCTGAGTGTGCCATCCTCAATTACCAAGAGTTTTGATCTTACTGCCCTCTCACGTAGCTTTGATGCTTCATCCGGAGACATCCATTTCAGGTCAAAGGATAGTGAAAAATCAAACTCCTTTATTGATAGTGATGATGATGCATTATTCTTAAAAGGACCAGCAACCGCAAATGCAAGTTCGTCCATCTCCTTCATCAGGAACCACGCCGAATTTCATCGATAATGGTGTCTGCCACCCTATCACATTCAGTACGACCAGAACCTTCCAAGTTATTTACCTGAAGTACAAGTATGTCGCCTTCAAGGACCGCTCGTACAAGATATGCATCCCCTTTGAAAGGAACCCGGTTATACTTACCATCGAGGTAACTATATTTTAGGCTGACCCTGAAATCGATTATTCCTTCAGGTTCAATAGTATCAAGAATCGAGTCAACATTTTCATAGTTAAGCGGAGCAAAATCCACGCCATTAGTGACAATATCAACGCTGATCTCACGCTTTGCCTGAATCCTATGCCCCTTCTGCGTCACTGACTCGGTTATGAACATACCGAATTTGCCATCCATATTTGCCATTACCTTAACAAAAAATGGCAAATCAGAAGTATAACGGTATTTCTGTTCAAATTCTACTTCCCTGTGTGGGAAACGATGGTAAATTCGCTTTCTCATCATCTGTAATCTTATTAATATCTTGAAAATCTAAAGCATAAACGTTTCATATATAAATAAAACATTTTGGAAGCACCCATGCCGTTGAATTATTTACCTGAAAGTAATTAAACTATCTGCTAAATTGTAACGAGTTTTGCATCCAGAATTCCTTCGATGTGCCTAATTTCTTCCAGCATGGACTCTGGAACTTCTGAATCCACGTTAAGTACCATTATGGTAGTGCCTCCGATCTCAACCCTGCCTACCTGCATGCCCGAGATGTTGATGTTTTTCTTTCCGAGAGCCAGACAACATGGTCCAATTACATTTGGTCGGTTGATATGGTGTGAGATGATCATGTAACCTGCAGGCACAATGTCAACATGATAATCATTGATCTGAATGATCTTGGCTACATTACCAACAACAGTTCCTGTAATGGATTTCTTTTCAGCATCTTTTGACAGCTGGATGCGTATTGTTGATGTATACTCTTCGGATGTTTCTGATTTGCTCTCAACCACTTCGATCTTTCTGGATTTTGCCAGTGCATGTGCATTGACATAATTAACGCCCGAACCAACCGCGGTTTCCAGCAGGCTTTTTAATGCAGCAACTGTTACAACCCTGACATCCTTCTCCGAAACATCACCATTGTATATGATCTCAACCTTATCGTAATTAATGTCCATGAGCTGTCCTACGATCTTTCCCATGGTATCTACAAGCTGTATATAGGGAGCAAGTATAGCCATTACTTCGGGTTTTACAGAGGGAATATTGATCGCATTTTTGGCGGACCCACCCTGCAATACAGTGACAACCTCGTCTGCAACGGAAACTGCGACATTGACCTGGGCTTCTTCAGTAGATGCACCAAGGTGAGGAGTTACAATTACATTGTCAAATTCTGTAAACCGACTATCAAAAGGAGGTTCATTCACGAAAACGTCAAATGCAGCGCCTGCAACCTTACCATTTTCCAGTGCATCTGCAAGTGCCTCTTCGTTGATAATGCCACCCCGTGCACAGTTTATGAGCCTGACGCCATCTTTCATTACCGCAAACTCATCTGCATCGATGATGTTCCTTGTCTCTTTTGTAAGGGGAGTATGCACTGTGATGAAATCCGACTTTTCAGCAATTTCCCTGACCGATGCAAGTTTGACCCCCAGCTCCAGCGCGCGTTCTTCTGTGATGAAAGGATCGTATGCAAGGATATTCATGTCAAGACCCTGTGCTCTTTTGGCAACCTCTGCACCTATGCGTCCAAGACCAATAACACCCAGCGTCTTGCCATTAACCTCAACACCCATGAATTTCTTGCGCTCCCACTTTTTGGATTTTAAGGATGCATTGGCCTGCGGGATATTCCGGGCAAGTCCCATCATCATACCAATGGTATGTTCAGCAGCAGAAAGCATATTTCCCTCAGGAGCGTTAACCACGATTATTCCTTTCCGAGTGGCAGCATCAATGTCAATGTTGTCAACACCAACACCAGCCCTGCCTATTATTTTTAGCTTATCTGCCGCATCTATCACATTCTTTGTTACCTGCGTTCCGCTTCGAATAAGGAGAGCATCGTAATCCCTGATCTTTTCCACCAGTTCGTCTTCCGAAAGCCCGGTAGATACATCAACTGTGAAATGTTGCTGTAGTTTTGTTATACCTTCCTCTGATAATGAATCGCTGACTAGTACTTTCATTGTGTCCTTCTCCATGCAATTACAATTAAGTGTCTTTATCTGGATCTGTTATAGTTGGATAATCAAGTTAATCAGATTTAAGAGCTACTAAATTTAGATCATTATTTTCGAATATATTACCACAATATGTAGAAGGTTTTTCACCCTGCATCATACAATACATTATTCTAAATATACCTAACTATTCGAAGTATTTTTCTATTTTTAGGCTATTTTGAACTGTGTTGTGCAGATAGCATCGATTTGAAAATCATAATAAGATCGTCATGTGTCTGAAGAACCCAGACCTCACACAAACCTGAAATATATCCGCCTATTGCTCTTGCCCTTGTTCTCTGCCTTGAATATCTCGATGTGTGGGATCTCGCCGGTATTTTTCACATGGGTTCCGCCGCACGCCTGACGGTCAACATCTAGTATGCTGATGACCCGTATCTCATTGAGGTCTGGAGGGAAGGCGTCCTTTAATTTGACTACCGACGGTATCTTAAAGGCTTCCTCCCGGGGCATGATGTCAATACTCACAGGTAGCTCCATGTCGATAATCGCATTTACCTTTGACTCATAGGACTGAATCAGATCCCTGTCAAAATCTTCAAGGCTAAAATCTACACGGGTTCTGGTTTCTCCAAGCTGGTTGCCTGAGATTCGAGCGCCTGTCTCACTGTGGATAATGGCACTCAGGATGTGGCATGCAGTGTGATATTTCATGAAAAGGTAACGCCTGTCCAAATCGATCACACCTTTAACCTCATCGCCGGTCTTAAGGCCACTCTCCAACACTTCGTGACTGATGACTTCTCCGAATTTACCTGCATATATAACCGGGAATTCCCTGCCTTCGTGTATAAGGACGCCCGTGTCGTGGGGTTGACCTCCTGAGTTGGGGTAAAATGCGGTACTGTTGAGTACCACATACTTACCGTCTTTCACACTTTCAACCACGGCATCGAATTCCTTAAGATAACAGTCTTTCAAATAAAGTGCTTCCATGAAAGTTAATATCCTTGAGTTTTAAGATAAAGATTGTTATTTAAGGGTGTTTCATGATACGACCTTCAGTATCCCGATCCGGGGTTCATAGCACTGCCCATTTGAGAGTAGTGAGCGAACTGCCGCATCCACTGCATTTTCAGACATACCCCGGAACCTTGCGGTTTCGATCAGTCCCCCATAATCCACACCTTTCCCCACGTCCATTTCCTTCATAAGTCCAAGTATGAACTCCTCGTTATCTGCCTCAACTGCCAAACCCCCTGAACCAGTCAGGTCTATTGATCTGAGACTATCCCTCAGTGCCGTTTTCAGTCCCTTTAGATAGCCTTCATCAGTCTGGTAATAATCAAGTGCCAGAACAATTCCTTCTACCTGGTTTTCTGGCACCCCTTTCTTAGCCAGGTATTCGTTAATTTTTGATCCCTTTAGACCGGATGAAAGCGCATCTGAAAAAATATTGATCCTATCAAGTGTAAGTTCTGCAGTATCTACGATCCAGCGGTCGCGGATACTGGCGTCAACCACGTTTATCTCTTCCGGACGGATGGAAACAAACACCGAACCATCTTCAGGTTCGTAGGTCCGGGCTTTCCCGACAACCGAAACATAAGATGGAACCTCCAGCGTTGACAGAAACACCGCAGCTTCTGGCTGGTACTGCCCTGCATAGATAATGAATGCTCCCGTCGGATCGACCACACGGGCTCTCCAGAGGTCGTTATCGGTTCCGATATTGTCGATCTCTGTAACAACACCCACAACAAAAAGCCGGTTTATCCTCAGACCTGCAGGGGTAACAAGAAAATTGGGTGCTCTCCCTTCGGATTGGTTCAACTGTTCTAGCTTAGTATGAATATTGAATGTGGAGTCATTGAACTCCTTTGCAAACAACCGGTATGAAATCTCTCTCTCAACCATTGATATTTTCCCCCACTGGCTCCAGAAGCTCTAGAAGATCGCTTACACGAACCTTGATATCGTCGTCTGGTGACCACACCGATTCTGCCACAAGCGATACACCGAACTCGGTTCTAGAAGTATTCCCACGAACCCCGAGATATTTTCCTGTAAGAGCACGTTTCATATCCTCAAAGACTGCGTCCTGTGACATTGCCGTGCGTATGATCTCCTCTGATTCAAACATACTTTTTCCATACACGATCTCGGAAAGTTCCCTGTTAAGCATCACTGAAACTGCGCCTGTCCCGTCGTCCAGTATTGCCTTAATGCGCATATCCTGAACGCTTTCTGTTGGCCCATGCGCCCTGCATGTATTTTTCTGGATTACTCGATTGCACACAGGACAGCGCTGGATGACACCCGATCCCGGCCTTACCGAAATGATGTTACCGACCGCCGTAACATCAAAAAGACCATCTTTCAGCAAAATTGCCCCGATTGGCAACGGTCCGGGTTTCTGGCTGATGGATTCAAAGGTAAAAGGAACTTCTTCAAAAGAAGGATCAACTATAGTAACAGAGGTGTTCTCATTAATATTGATGGAAGGCAGACCCCTAAACATTCGAACGGAGGCTCCATCAAACCGTATCACACTTCCGATATCCACATCAGACAAGGGAATCCATGATGTGAAAGGGAGTTTTGCGGTGTCATCCCCGATCACGCCTTCGATTATTGTCATTTCCCTCTCCCGCATTTTGATGTTTTTGTGATATAGCTTGACCACCATGGCAACCGCGCTTGTGGTCATGTCGGTGTAAGCGATGTCATTCAGCTTTTTAGGAGAGGTTCTGGTCAGTTCCTCGACCTTAGGGAATGCATCATCCGGAATTTTTAAAACATCAGAACGCTCACCGAAGTTAAGTTCCGGACGATTGTGCCAGCTACGTGTAGACGCATTTTTAATGCAGATGGCATCCCCCTTTTTAAGTGAAAAATCGACCCAGGCAGTGTAGGAACATGCTCCGGTCTCGTCTGCAAGCGTTCCTGAGAATATCGTCGAAACATTTCCATGCAAATTGACAGTCTTTTCTTCAATTTCAATTATGCGTCCTGCGATTTCAAAGACCTTTAGTCCGGCTGAAAGGTCTTTTATCTGTTTTACAGGGAGAAAAGTTGACCTAAATTTTCGAAGAACAGTTCGTTTTGCCTCTTCCATTGGAACACGGAATTTAAGTAGCGTTTCCAGTTCTTCACGTATCATAAGTACATTGGTATTTCCAAGCGCCTTTGTTAGCTCTTCGATATGAGGCGCCATTTTATCGTCCATGATAAGCCTCCATTTAAGTGAGACAGTTTGATTACTATGCTATATCCAACCATTTAGTACAGTGATTGGCAATAAATATAACCTCTGCATTTTTTAGTACAAAATTCTTTTTAATTTGTCTGCAGGGAAGGAATATCCAGAATCAAAACCTTTTCAAATGTTATGAGTAAATATAAAGTCTTTTATAGTTCCCAAAAACTCATAAAAAACTATATATAGCTTATTTAACTAATTAAAGCATTGAAAATCTTTAAATTATAAATTAAGGATTAAATGGAGGTAAATATTTGTTAATTATACCATATGCCCCTGTAGAACGATTAATAAGAAGTGCAGGTGCAGAAAGAGTTAGTGAATCTGGCGGGGTTGCTCTTGCTGAAATCCTGGAAAAATATGGATTGAGAATATCCAGAGAAGCAATCAAACTGGCAGAACATGCACACAGAAAAACGGTAAAAGCAGAAGATATAAAATTAGCATTAGAAATGTTGTAGATACAACATTTCTGCAACTATTTTTCAACCGTACATAAAGTTTGACTTTATGTACATCTTTTAAATACTGAAAATGAATTATCAGGTTTTATCTTATTTTTTATTTGACCAGAGTCTATGCAGCGGCTAACTCTACAACCGTGAGTGACTCAACCGGGCAGCTGCGCGCACATGCTCCGCATGAGATGCATGTTTCTTCGTTGACGAGAGCCTTGCCGTCCACCACTCGGATTGCCATTTTTGAAGTGTCATCGGGATTGAATTCATCTGCTTTTCTAAGTTTTGTGTTTATTGGGCATACTGAAGTACAAACTCCGCAACCTGTACAGAGATCGGATTGTTCTATTCTCTTTTTAGCTTTTGCCATACCTATTCCTCAAATTATTGGGGTATTAAATGAATGCTTTCATATTTACATTACTAGATATGAACGTTTCGCATTGTTCTTACTAGATGGTTAGGTTGATCAAACCAAGTCCCAGAAGTGTCACTATAGTTACGATCATGCCTGCTATAAGCACACCTGCAAATATCGCCATGAGAGCATTTCTGAACATTATACCGAATACAAATGCTGCGGCGCATCCGGTCCATGCACCGGTGACAGGCAGCGGGACTGCCACGAAGATCGTAAGTGCCAGAATACCGTATCTTTCGAACCGTTCCGAATGTTTGCGGTGCGTTCTTGTGAACAGCCAGGTAAAAAATGAGTCCCATACATTAAACCGCCGCAGGTATGTTGATACGGGGTCGAGGAAAAGGAGCAAGGGAATCACAGGGATCATGTTGCCGATAATTGCCAGAACATATGCCGTAAGCGGGTCCATGCCGTATACCCCGACCGCAATGGGGATCGAAACCCGAAGTTCCGAGATGGGCAGCGCGCTTATTATGATGGTTGCAAGCCAGTGAGGTATCGATCTGAATAGTTCTATCAGCAGTTGTTCAAAGGGCATTGTTCATTCCAGTTTAGAGAGTGCAAAATGCGCGAGCAGGGCTTCTAATTGGATGCGCTCGTTTGCACCCTCCGTCAGCCTGAAATCGATCTCGCCGATGACGTCGATGAGCTCGACCATGAGCCGGTCTGAAATGTCTAAGTCAAACATGGCGCGGTATATCTGCCCGACAACGTCTTCGCCGGAGAGTCCCTGCTGGAGGACAAGTGCATCGAGCTTTTTCCGGGCTGCTGTGAAGTTGCCACCCAGTGCTGTTTTGATCAGGTCGGCGATCTCTTCGGGATGCGCGGTGGCGGTTATCTTGTATATGGTGTCCTTGTGAATGGTCTCATCGATCAGTGCGGCTGCCTGAAGTGCATTTATCGCTTTTCGCATGTCGCCCTGCGCCACGTATTTGATGGCTTCGATGCCATCCTCCGCAACCTTAAGCCCTTCCTTTTCGGCAATGTAACGGGTGCGTGCAGCGACCGCTTCATCCGAGAGGGGGCGGAACCTGTAAACTGCGCACCTGGACTGGATGGGTTCGATGATTTTTGAGGAGTAGTTGCAGGATAAAATGAAGCGGCAGTTGTTGGTGTAACGCTCCATGGTCCTGCGAAGTGCTGACTGGGCATCGGATGTGAGTGCGTCTGCCTCGTCCAGGAATATTATCTTGAAATCTGCACCCCCGATGGGAGAAGTTTTTGCGAAGTTCTTTATCCTGTGCCTTACAACATCGATGCCACGCTCATCGGATGCGTTAAGCTCGGTGAAGTTCTCCCGCCACGTTTCCCCGTACATCTCCCTTGCAATGGATACCGCAGTTGCGGTCTTCCCTACCCCGGGCGGACCCGAGAACAGCAAATGCGGAAGATTTCTGGTGGTCACGTAGGATTTCAGGCGTTCTATTGCATCTGTCTGCCCGACAACATCATCCAGTTTAAATGGCCTGTACTTTTCTATCCATATCTCTTCTTTTATCGCGAACCCTCCGCTTTTGTTTAAATTATAGTGCGATTGTCCTGCATAACTAATGTGAATCGTGCTTTTTAAGTTTTCGTAAGGTCGGCGGGGAGGGCGAGGACTTTTGTCGGGAAATGGTGTTAAACATGGATTTGTATACTGAATACATCACCCATTTTTGTGTGATGTATAGTCCCATAATTATTTCACACCGAACTCTTTTCAGGACTACACAGCCATTTGCATGGGAGGGAAATGTATATGATACATTAACTTTAAGTTATGAACTGCACAACCAAATAGTATAGGTTTATTTTTATTTTATAGGCGACAGTCAATGAAAAGTGACTGAAAGTATCTATCATATATAATATCCAATGTGTTTTTTTGTGCTAATATTGGATGTCAAATTGTAGATACGATTTTTGACGCCGAAACTTTACCAGTGGTTTTTTGATGGAAAAATACAGCACGCAACAAAAAGAAATAGCAACAAAAATTGATTCTGAAAACTTCATACCTAAGTGGAAAGATTGGAATTGGCAATTAAAACATTCAATTCGGGATATTGAAACTTTCGAGAAACTACTTGGAATAAAATTTGAGTCATCTGAAAAAGAGAAGCTCAAAGAAACTTTGGAAAAATTCCCATTGTCTATTACACCTTACTATCTATCGCTGATAGATACTGATGATTTCAGAAATGATCCTATTTTTCTCCAGTCGTTTCCTTCACCTGAAGAACTAACTATATCAGTAGAAGAACTTAAAGATCCTCTATCGGAAGATATAGATAGCCCCGTAGAGGGCATAACTCACAGATATCCTGATAGGGTTCTTTTCCACATAAGCAATGTTTGTTCCATGTATTGCCGCCATTGCACACGTAAAAGAAAAGTTGGGGACATTGATTGCATACCTGGAAAAGATAAAATACTCAAAGGCATCGAGTATATCAAGAACACGCCACGAATAAGAGATGTGTTACTTTCAGGTGGCGATCCTTTAATGTTGTCTGATGATTATCTGGATTGGATACTTTCTGAAATAACGAGTATTCCTCATGTAGAAGTGATCCGTATCGGCAGCAGGATGCCAGTTGTACTTCCATACCGGATTACAGATGAACTTGTGGATGTTTTGAAAAAATATCATCCTATCTGGCTAAATACACATTTCAATCATCCCAGAGAAATCACATTGTCATCCAGGCAAGCCCTTAAAAAGCTTGCAGATGCCGGCATTCCTCTTGGAAATCAAAGTGTATTACTTGCAGGTGTAAATGATTGCCAGAAAATTATAAAAAAGCTGGTTCATAAATTAGTTCAAAATCGTGTTCGCCCATATTATCTGTATCAATGTGATCTTTCAGAAGGGTTGTCACATTTCAGGACTCCGATTGGCAAGGGAATAGAAATAATGGAAAATTTAATTGGTCATACAAGTGGGTTTGCAGTTCCGACCTATGTCATTGATGCTCCCCATGGAGGAGGAAAAATTCCAGTTATGCCCAATTATATCATCTCCTGGTCTACAAATCGTGTAATCCTTCGTAATTATGAAGGCGTTATTACGACCTATAAAGAACCGGAATCATACAAACAAGTATATTGTGATCGTGACTGTGAAAAGTGCGATCTTCAGCTTAAACTTGATGATGCTATAGAGTATAAGGGGATTGGTATTGCCAAACTTCTTGCGGATTATGATAATACCACAAGTCTTGTTCCTAAACATAATGAGAGGATGGAGAGACGATCTTGAAGGATACCATTGAGAAAATAGGTAACTCCATTATCCAACATGGGAAATATAATAATCGCGTATACCTTATGAAATTATATTCTGAAGATATGCCTTCACTTCTAGATAAACTGGATGCTCTTGCAAAAAAGGAACGTTATTCTAAGATATTCACAAAAGTTCCAGAATCCTTCAAAGAACTTCTTTGTGATCGAAATTATCTTTGTGAGGCGTCGATTCCACGATATTATGATGGGAAAGAAAATGCAGTGATCATGAGCAAATTCCTGGATGATAAGAGAAGCATTAATTGTTTGAATGAAACGCATGAAAATATCATAATTAAAGCCATATCAAAAAGAAATGATTCAAAGACTACGATCCCATCTGAATATTCAATCCAAAAATGTGATAAGAAAGACATTGAACAGATGGTTGGTTTGTATCAGAAAACCTTTGAAACATACCCTTTTCCAATACATGATCCCAAGTATCTCGTAAAAACAATAGAAGATAATATTGTGTATTTCGGCGTGTTCAAAGAAAAAAAAGTGGTTGCACTTTCTTCTGCTGAAATAGACTACGATTACTCGAGTGTGGAAATGACAGATTTTGCAACATTGCCTGAATTCCGTGGAAAAGGTTTATCGTCACAGTTGCTTAGAAAAATGGATAAAGAGATGAAAGCAAAGGGAATTAAAACTGCATATACCATTGCAAGAGCCAGCTCTTATGGAATGAACATTGTGTTTGCAAAATGCGGATATGAATATTGTGGAAGACTTGTAAATAATACCAATATATCTGGCAACATTGAAAGCATGAATGTTTGGTATCGCCATTTTCAAACCTATTGATATTTAAAATTCCATGAGTTCGCTTTTTTGACGTTAACAGCATCAAAAAAAGATTTGGTGCGGGGGATGGGATTCGAACCCACGAATTCCTACGAAAATAGGCCCTCAACCTATCGCCTTTGACCTGGCTGGGCAACCCCCGCACGGGGAATAAAAATGTTATAGGAGAAGGTTGTCCCCTATAATGAACTCAATATCTCTTCCAGCTTGGAAGCTTTCTTCTTAATAGTGTTTCCTGCATTTAAAATTAACTCTTTTGCGGGGTATGAGCCATCGGATTCAATGGAGAACAAAAATGCAGTTTCATCTTCTTTCACCGAAATTGCATCGATCTCACAGACCTCCTCGCACAGCTTGCACAGGGAGCACTTCAGCATATCCTCCTTCGAGACCTCCGCACCGTTTGCCTCAAGACGGATGATACCCTTCGTACACTCATCAACACATGCACCGCAGCCGTCGCAGTTAATGATCTCGATAATAGGTATGTTCTTGTAGCCGCAAGCAACACCCGCCTGCCACTTTGCATGTTCCCTGCCATATCCCATATGAGCAACAGCCTCCAGCACCAGCTGCTGGCCAGCCTTCAGGTCAACGATAGGAACATTCAAGTCTGCAGGCTGGACCTTCGGGTCAGAAGACACAAGGTCACCCGAAAGAACCATCTTTGGACCCTCAACACTCAACGTCAGGGACACCCGACATGCCGGGCATCCATCCTCGCATGAGCACTCCGCCTGCGGAACAAAATCCTCAAGAACCGTAGTAAGCGGGATCAAACCCATACGCAGTGCCATCTGCTCATCATACAGGACAGACGTATTATTATAGAGATTCACATAATCGATTGCAAGAGTAGGCACATCTGCAAGCATCGCCCTCCTGACCCCATTTGCAAAAGCCGGGGTAGCATTCGACAGTATGAACCTTGCATACCTATCCGACAATTCCAGTATATCTACTTCCATTGTCATAAATCAATGTCCTCTAAAAGCTTACACCCTTCGTCCGCCCTTTGGACGGGTACCGTCATGCGGAACAGGCGTTACATCCTCGATCCTTCCAATCTTGATACCAGCACGTGCAAACGCCCTGATAGCAGCCTGTGCGCCCGGACCCGGACTTCTCTGCTTATTTCCTCCGGGTGCCCGTACCTTGATGTTAACACCCTCAATCCCTTTATCCTTTAATGTATCCGCAAGTTGTGATGCCATCTGCATTGCAGTATAGGGAGAACTCTCATCCCTTGCAGCCTTAACTACCATACCGCCGGATGACTTTGCAATCGTTTCTGCACCAGTGAGATCCGTTACTGTGATAATAGTGTTGTTAAACGATGATTTGATGTTCGCAACACCCCATTTTCCATTTGCCATGTTTATAACACCTCTTTATCTCGCTACAATCGATGATGCCACCTGCGCAGGTCTTTCCGGATGAGACTCTTTTACAAGAGGAGACTCACCATAATAATCAATCGTCATTTCTTGTTCCTTTGAAATAAACATACTGGGCACCGTAACCTTCTTGCCATTTATAGCAATATGACCATGTGTGATAAACTGCCGCGCCTGACGTGACGTACGTGCAAGACCTAACCTATAGACCTGCGTTTGAAGCCTGCGCTCCAGAATCGAGTCGGTCTGCAATGAAAGGATATCATCAACATTAGAATCCTGCTTGAGAATGCCGTACCGTATAAGTTTGGCAAGTATCTGTTCAGATTCTGTTTTCAGGTGACCAGTAAGCTCAGACTCCGCAGATTCTGCCAGCAACCGTCTAGCATCGCCCCTGTATCTTCGAAGCATACTCTGTACATTCCATACTTCTTTTTTGTTCCTGAGACCGTATTTCTTTATCAGCTCGACCTCAGTAGCCATCCTAGCAGCCTGCCACGGATGCTTTGGTGTATCATAGCTTTTACGCTTTTTTCCAGGGTATCCCATTTCATATCACCTTCAATTATCTCTTCTTCTTGCTCACACCAATGGTTGCGCCGCCTCTTCCGGTGGATTTTGTCCTCTGACCTCTCACCTTTAGACCTCTTTCATGCCTTATTCCACGGTATGCCCTGATCTTCTTAAGCGTATTCACATCCTCACGGACCGTCAAAATGATATCCTGACCCAACAGGTGCTTGTCCTCGCCAGTAAGCGGGTCATTTCTCCTGTTAAGCATCCATGACGGAATATTCCCTTCAAAATTGTTTACCGCTTCATCAAGCTTATCAATATCTTCGTCCGACAAGTAGCCAATTGTAGCTGTCGGGTCAATACCAGTACTGTCAGTGATAATCCGTGCAGTACGTCTGCCAACACCACGAATAGCAGTTAATGCAAACTGTACAGGCTGGCTACCAGGCAGGTCAGTATTCATTATACGGACCAGATGTTTTAGTTCTTCATTTGCCATTTATATTTCCTCCTTAAGGATGCAATGCATCCCGTAGCCCCGAAACCATTCTTGTGAAAACAGCTTCGACACAGCCCTTAACGGGCTTCTGGAATTGTTTTTAAATTGTAATAACGTTGAACACAATTTCGCTGTATATACGGTTGTTCTTATATAAGATTATTTGTTGCCATGATCTACCTATATGAAGCTATCAAATTAGCTCCTAAAACTCCTTTTCTAATTTGACAACATTTTTTTA
>CAZQWP010000004.1:0-21639 GCA_964597005.1 uncultured Methanosarcinales archaeon
ATGCAAATCAATGTTGATCAGTACCTTAAAATAACTGGAAAATGATATTGTGCCGGTTCAACAAAGATCCAATGCCAATTTTTTGCCAGCTTCAAACGTTTTTTTCAGAATAACAGTGTCACTTGATACTGCTCCTCTGTCGAAATAACCCGTCACCAGAATCTTTTCTACCACCTCATAACCCAGGGCTTCAAGGGGCATCTCCATAGCTTCAAGTGCAAATCCCATTTCTTTAATGTCTGATTGCTCACAGATGGAAAAAACAATCGCCTTTCGACCCTGATCTGCAAGTTTACTTGAATAGTTTCTGGGGCGGTCATTTGTGAAATTATAGTAAGGATATAATCTGTCGATGAAGGTTTTCATATCTGATGTTACGTTGTAATTATAAGTGGGAGAACCAAGGATAAGAGCTTTACATTCTTCTATTTCAGGATAAAGAAGCTCCATACCGTCATGGAACTTTATACATGTTCCATCTTTTCTGCAGGCTTCGCAACCAATACAGGATTCAATTGAATGATTTCTCAACAATATCTTTTTTGTTTCAGCACCTACTGACTCTGCTCCTTTTAAGAAATTATCAAGCAGGACATCAGTATTCCCATTTTTTCGAGGGCTTCCACCAACCCCAAGAATTTTTACTTTATTCATGGTATAACTCACTCTATCAATTAATCATTATATCATAAACAGTATGCATATTTATTATCTATTGTTACTGAGATAAATTAATTCACTCCGACAATCACTAATAAAAAGAAAACAGCAGTGAAATTATGAATATTTAGATTAAAAATTTAGAGACTTTTTATTTTCTTCTGGTGCGGCACAAATTGTAATCAAATCACGTACTAATTTCCTAAAAAAACCGAATACAATGGCAAGACTTTATTTGTTCTGTCCTTAGACGAAGAATTTGATGGTGAACTCTAAGTTATACAACCCAGCAGTAACTATGACCTCGAAGCAAGACTTTTATCAGTAGAAAAACAGCTATCACTCTTACAAGAATCAACATCAGTAGAACAGAAAGTTTATGGTGGGCCCGATGAGATTCGAACTCATGATCCCCGCCGTGTAAAGGCGATGTCATAACCAGCTAGACCACGGGCCCATTTAGTACAATAATACACTATGTGCATAAGTGAAGTTGACGTATCCGGTAGAGGATGTTACTTTGGAATCCATAATGTAAGTAGCCATATATAGCTTTTTTTAATGATGGACAGAAACATCCAAAAAATACGATTATTTTAATAATAAAGATACGAATTACTACCGTATGAGTCACATCACTCATCCGGATGCGGATGATGACTTCGAGATGGTTGAGGAATATCTTGGCGAGTATGCCAGTATCAGTTCGATCGTAGGTGAGGCGTTGCCATTCGAAATAATCGCAACTATCGGAGGGGTAGCAGCAGGCATTATACTTTCAGGCATGACCGAGGAACTTAAGCTTATTCCCGGTTTGATCGTGATCGCGCCTGCAGTGCTTGGCATGCGTGGTAATATCTCATGTACACTGGGCTCCCGTCTTGGAAGTGCAATTCACATGGGACTGATCACAAAGATCGAGAACAATCCCGAACTCACCAACAACGTATCTGGCTCACTTTTACTGAGCTTCATCTTTTCAGTCGTTCTAGGTGTACTGGGCCATTACGTTACACTGGCACTTGGTCTTGAAAGTGCGGGTGCGCTAACACTGACCGTGATCGCCGTGATCACTGGTGTCTCATCAGGTGTCATACTTGCAATCGTTGCAGTATTACTTGCGCTTGGAATGTTCAGGTTCGGATTTGACCCTGATAATGTGGTCACACCAGCAATAGCCACCATCGGGGATATTGTTTCAATGTTCATGTTGTTCATCGCTGCAAAGGTGGTGCTTATGACATGAGCTACTATACAGTTCGCGGTATTGTTAACCGAAGCTTACCAGTGCTCTTTTTCACGTCCCTGATAGGCATCGCGGCAGGACAGATGTTAAACTCGAAAATAGATGCCCTCATTTCCATTCCTGTCCTGTTGATCCTGATACCCGCATTGATAAAGATCGGAGGGGATACCGGAAGTATGCTGGGTGCCCGTTTGTCCTCTGCGTTCCATATGGGTCTTGGAAGTCACATCCATAGAAATCCTGTCGTCCGTAACAGTGTTCTGGCAGCACTCATTGTCGGCATCACGGCATGTGTTTTACTTAGCGGGATAGTCTGGTTGCTGAGCACGTTGATGAATATTGGGATTGGTTTTATGCCGCTTTTTAAGATCAGCATGATCGCAGGTTCCCTGGAGTTGCTGTTTGTCCTTTCAGCCACTGTCGGCATCGCCTTTGTATCTCACAGGTATGGGATCGATCCGGATGACACGGTAATACCATTAATAGCGACTCTTGGAGATCTTGTTGGCGTTGTCGGTATATTTGCAGCATTGCACATCTTACAGATGATTTGAAAAATATTAAGCTTAAAGATTACACGTTATATAGCATGAAGAAAATAATGGAATAGAACTGGTAGAAACATTATGAGCCCAAAAGAGATAAAATACAGTCCACGAAACCTTAAGGATCTACTGATCGAGATGAAGAACACATCCGAACTGATGGTAGACCTTGCATACTCTGCAATGATATATGACGACGAAGACATTGCAGAAGAAGTTATTCGTCTCGAAGAAAAAATGGATACTCTTGATTATCACCTGAAGATCGCAGCTATGCTAAGCACACGGCGAATTGAGGAGGCCGAGGAAATGTCAGGTGTGCTTCAGGTGGCATCATCATCGGAAAATATAGCGAATGCTGCAGGGGATATCGCAAAGATAGTTCTAATGAAGATGGGAATTCCACTTGAACTCAAGGTTGCATTGCGTGATGCTGAAGAAACTATCGTGCGCACAACAGTAAGCGAAGATTCGTTCATTGTCGGACGCACACTTGCTGACCTTGAATTCGATACTGAGACCGGTATGTGGATTATCGCAATACGAAGGAACGATGATTGGATATATGATCCTAACCACGAAACACGCATCCGTCCGGGTGATGTGCTTTTTGCCCGTGGTCATGATGATGGCGTACCCATCTTCGTAAAACTGGCAACAAATGAGGAGTTTGTTCCAAAGGAGATAAAGCACGAAAATGTCCTGAAGCACCTTGAGCAGGCGGTGGATATAATCGTTGAGATGAAAAACATGGCTGAACTTTCGGTTGGTCTTGCATATTCTGCCCTCCTTTTTGACAACGAGGATATCGCTCATGAAGTGAGCGCACTGGAATCCGAGATGGATTCCATGAAGTACGAACTCCAGCACTGGGTTCTTGAGACCGCAAAACACATACCGGATGTTAATCAGGTGCGAGGACTCCTTCACCTTGCACATGCATCGGAATCGATATCTGATGCTGCGTACGGTGTTGCTGATACTGTGCTTCGGGATATTGAACTGCACCCGATTATCACTCTTGCAGTCCGGGGTTCCGACGAGGTGATAACAAAAGTGGAAGTTGTGAAGTGTTCACCCATCGTCGGGAAAACATTGAGAGAACTGAAACTTGAGACTGAGACCGGTGTGCATGTAATGGCGGTAAAACGCGGTAATAGGTGGGTATACAGTCCGATCTCAAAAACTGTCATCAAATATGGAGATGTGCTCGTTGTCCGCGGTTCGCATACCGGAGAAGAGGCTCTGTTAAATATGTGTGCATGCCCTTTGTAAGGTAATACGCATTCCGTTATTCAGGTCTGTAGATTTCTAGCTTTTTGTTGCAGACCTGATTTCAACCGTTCCGTCTTTCTTACCAATATAAACATCATCCACATTGGTAAATATTCCGTGCTCAACGATGCCTGTACATGTTGAGAGTTTTAGTCCAAGTTCTGCAGGATCGTTGATCACGCCAAAATCAGCATCGATTAAGAAATTACCGTTATCTGTGATTACAGGACCATCTTTTCGAACAGCAGTGCGCAGTACCGGCTTTGCGCCAAGTTCAGCGACCTTCTGCATGACAAGGTTCCTTGCGTACGGCAGAACCTCAAGCGGTACAGGATGATCAAGTTTCCAGGTTACTTTTGATTCGTCTGCAACCACCACAAAACGCTTTGCAGATCGCGCAACCACCTTCTCGCGAGTGTGTGCCGCACCGCCTCCTTTTATGGCGTTCAGGTTCGAGTCGATCTGATCCGTGCCGTCAATTCCAATGTCAAGTACGGGGTGCTCTGCAAGTGTAGTAAGCGGAATTCCGGCGTCGATCGCAAGCATCTCAGATTGGTATGAGGTCACAACCGCGAGAATATCAAGACCATTTGCCACCCGCTTTCCAAGCTCTTCTATTGTATAGGCGGTAGTTGATCCGGTGCCGAGTCCTACAACCATGCCATGTTTTACAAGGTCAGCTGCAGCCTTGCCAGCGGCTTTTTTCTCGGTAATTGATGTTGCTGCGTTCCTATCATTCATTTTAACCAGACCTATATACAATCATAATTATATTTATAATTTTAATCAGGGTGACAATCTTTTCCTGTCCCTCGGGAACAGCACAACGTCACGAATGTTATCAACACCAAGCATTGTCATAACCAGCCGCTCGCATCCGATTCCCCAGCCTGCATGTGGGGGCATGCCATATCTGAAAGCCCTGAGGTAGAAGTCGAAACCATAGGGATCCATACCCTGTGACTCGATTCGGCCCTTTAGAAGGTCCTGGTTGTGGATACGCTGGGCTCCTGATGAAAGTTCCATTGTCCTGTGCATCATATCGAAGGACTTGCTGATCTCCCATTTGTCTTCGTATGGCATTGCATAGAAGGGTTTTATTTCGGTTGGCCAGTCAATGATGAAATAATGTGACTCACCTGTCTTGTCAAACACATGCTTACCTATAGTATGCTCGGACAATGTACTGAGGTCGTCTCCCCATTCAAGTTCTTCCTCACCGTGTGCATTTATGATGTCAATCGCTTCTTTGTATGTCAACTTCAAAAACGGAGTCTTTGGGACGGTAAGTTCAACCCCAAGGGTTTCCAGCGACGGCGCAGCATTCTCTATTATATGAGAATAAACAAATGCAACCATGTTTTCGAGAATCTCCATGACATCAAAATGATCTGCAAAGCTTGCCTCGATGTCAATGGATGTTGCTTCATTCAAGTGGCGGCGTGTATCGTGTTCTTCTGCCCTGAAGATCGGACCTATCTCGAATACCCTATCCATTCCACCTGACATCAGTATCTGCTTGAAGAGTTGGGGACTCTGGTTCAGGAACGCTTCCCTGTCAAAGTATGTTATCGGGAACAGGGATGTACCGCCTTCTGTTGCGGTCGCTACTACTTTTGGAGAGGAACTCTCGATGAAACCCTCGTTCGTAAGGAAAGTCCTGACCGCTTTTAATACCTCATGGCGGATCTTGAAAACAGCCAGTGTTTTTGGCCTGCGCAGGTCCATGAACCTTGAATCAAGGCGTGTGTCCAGTTCAGCATCAACCTTGCCCGTAGTGTCCATTGGAAGCGGTGATTCGGCTTCGTTGAGCACTGTTATCTCATCTGGTATGATTTCGTACCCGTTCGGAGCCTTTGGTTCTGGCTTTACAGACCCGGTTATGCTGACTACCGACTCGCGTATGAGCTTTCTTGCGTGATCTAAAAGCTCCTTATCGGTCTTCTTTTTCACGAGCGTGACCTGTGCACGACCCTCGCGGTCACGCAGTACCACAAAACAGATCCCACCAAGGTCACGTATTTCGTGTACCCAGCCAGCAAGTGTGACCTTTGTGTCACCCACTTCGTCCGGGTTGATCTGTGTTGTGTAATGTGTCCTGAGTTTTGCTAATGACATATATTCACCTTGTTAAGCATGAGTATTATTGATGATTATAACGGATTCAGATTGTAGTGATTACTTCATTATTAATCTACTTATCCATGATCCGGACATTATACCTCTGTCAGTCTCCATGCTGTGTTTTCGTTTCTATTGATGCGCTCGGTCTCTCCCCTTGCGTGCAGGTCTTCAAGTATTTCCACAAGATACTTTTCCTTTACCTCAATGGAGTAACGGCTGGAAAACTCGCTGGTAATTTGCGCTGCGTTCAGTGTCCTGCTGCCAATGATTTTCTCCGCAAATCCCGCAAGGTCTTCGTAAGCTGCCCATGGATAGATGATCCATCGCCATTTGATGATCTTCCTTGCATAATAATCAGGTATGAACCCTGAGCATGTCTTGTGCTGGAGGACTGCTGTTCGTATCTCCAGAGGTTCCATAGTTTTAAGATATTCCAACGCCAGTCGAAGCGTGTCGCCCGTATCTGTGACATCATCTACCACAAGGACCTTTTTACCATGTATATCAACAGAGAGTGGATATTTCACCTTTGCTGTTTCCTGAATGTTTGCCGCCTGTGTATAGTGTTCGATCTTAATTGTGGTCAGGTCATCGAAAAGTAAAAAATCACTGACGATTCTTGCAGGCACATAGCCACCCCGACCTATGGCAATCATGAGATCTGGCACATATCCTGAATCCCTTATTTCCTTGGCAAGTATCTTGGAGAGAGTGTAAGATTCGTTAAAACTCATCAAATGACACTTAAATGAATTACGGTCTGTAGGAGGGAATTGGTCAGCGTACGCCATCGTTATACTACTGTCGTACTGTACAAAGAATGTTTCGGAACTGTATCTGCTGTTCGGTTATTTGTAATTAAATAATAACAGTGTGTTCAAGTATTATAAAAACCATCTTATAATAATTGGATAATCATAGTAAAATATTATCTGGGGATATCTAAAATCAAGAGATCAAGGATATCCATACAGGTCATGAACTCAACAGGCTGTCTGATGATCTAATCTTTTGAGAATATACCATATTTGACCTTTAACGTGGAAAATGTAAAAATCAGGTGAAAAACATGAAAATAAAACAAATCAATGCAGGAAGTCCATTCGCAAAAAAAGCGGTAATTGCGACTTTGGTCCTGATATCATTAATAGGAATAGCTGGTTCTGTGCAGTCTCAGGAAGAGGTTATGGGAGTTGAAATTACTATCTCGCCCTCCACTCTTGTCCTCAGTGATAATGGGAAATGGGTAACTGTGCATACGGACATTGCATACGGTGACTGCAACGTTAGAAGGGATTCAATACTGCTGAATGATATTCCTGTTGCCTGGACCAAATCAGATAATTGTGGCAATCTAGTTGCAAAGTTTGCCCAGGCAGATATTATGGGAATTGTAGAAGTGGGTAAAGTTACTCTGGAACTTACCAGCACTTTAGATGGCGTTGATTTTTCAGGGGAAGACACCATTCGTGTAATCACAAGCGGTAAGTAATAAAAACAGAGTTTTGATTCCGGAATCAGGATTTAATGTCATCTATTTTTTTGTTTTTTGATACTAAACTATAAACGAATTTTTGATATATTATAAAGAACTAATAACCCACATATAATTTCTATCTCACTGCAGGAATGTTCAAGATAACATTCTATTGCATGCGACAATGGGGTTAATCGGGGTGGGCAAGTCTACGAGTGTTGACGAAAAAAACAGTTTCAAAAAACTGAAGGTTTCCGAGGCAGACCAGAAAGATGTGGGGAAGGGAATAGTCCGTATTGACGAGATATTCAGGGAACAGATCGGAGTCCGTGAGTTTGATATCGTTGAACTTAAAGGAGAGCGTAGCACATCTGCAATAGTTGGGCGTGCTTACCCTTCGGATTCTGACCTTGGTATCATACGCATGGACGGGCTTCTTCGTACAAATGCAAAAACTAGCATTGGTGAGTTCGTTCAGGTGAGAAAGGCAGAATGGAAGGAAGCAAAAAATGTGGTTCTTGCGCCTGTTAGTAAAGGCATAAGGATATCCGCATCAAGGGAAACCCTGCGTGGCGTGTTCCAGAACCGTACCGTCTCAAAAGGGGATTTCATATCCACCACAAGTGTACGAAGACCCAGTGAATCCATTGGCACAGGATTGATGTTCGAAGAAATCTTCCAGGACTTCTTTGGACCTGCCTTCGGGCTGGGTGAGATCAAAATGCAGGTTATCTCAACATCACCTTCCGGAATCGTTAAGATCACGGACCTTACAGAAGTCGAACTTATGCCTGAGGCTGTGGAACTTCTCCCGGAACAGACTATTCCCACCGTGATGTACGAAGACCTCGGAGGTATCAAACCAGCTATCTCGAAGGTTAGGGAAATTATCGAACTCCCGCTAAAGCATCCAGAACTTTTTGACCGGCTTGGCATCGATGCCCCCAAGGGTGTTCTGCTGCACGGACCGCCGGGGACCGGTAAGACCATGCTTGCGAGGGCGGTTGCTAATGAATCGGATGCCTATTTTATCCCGATAAACGGACCTGAGATCATGTCAAAGTTCTACGGGGAATCTGAAAAGCACATCCGTGAGATATTTGACGAGGCTGAAAAGAATGCTCCTGCGATTATTTTCTTGGATGAGATCGACTCGATCGCACCAAAAAGAGCAGAGGTCACCGGTGAAGTTGAACGTAGGGTGGTATCACAGCTTCTTTCATTGATGGACGGACTGAAGGGACGTAAGAACGTGATCGTTATCGGTGCAAGCAACCGACCGGATGCGATCGATATGGCACTTCGCAGACCCGGCAGGTTTGATCGCGAGATAGTGCTTCGTGTTCCGGATACGGAAGGGCGGCTTGAGATCTTCCAGATACACACGCGTGGCATGCCATTAGCAGATAACATCGATCTCAATGAACTGGCTGGTATCACATACGGTTTCGTGGGAGCTGACATCGCTGCTCTCTGCCGTGAGGCAGCCATGAGCGCTCTTCGGAAGATACTTCCCGAGATTGACCTGGAGGAGGAGATCCCAAAGGAGATACTAGACCGGCTGGAGGTCACAAGAGGCGATTTTGAGACTGCCATGAAGGATGTCCAGCCATCTGCAATGCGGGAGATTATGATCGAGATCCCGAATGTGACGTGGGATGATATAGGAGGGGTGGAAAGTGTGAAATGCCTGCTGAAGGAAGCCGTGGAATGGCCCCTTCGAAACCCCGAATCGTTCCGCCGCATCGGTGTGGAGGCGCCAAAAGGTGTGCTGCTCTATGGACCGCCCGGTACCGGCAAGACCATGCTTGCAAAGGCTATTGCCCACGAATCGGATTCGAATTTCATCACAGCTAAGGGCAGCGACTTGCTGTCCAAATGGTATGGTGAATCCGAAAAACGGATCGCAGAAATATTCATACGTGCACGGCAGGTTGCCCCGTCCATTATTTTCCTTGACGAGCTGGACGCCCTTGCACCTGTGAGGGGGTCTGCGGTAGGTGAGCCACAGGTAACGGAACGCATTGTGAACCAGCTTCTCTCAGAGATGGACGGGCTTGAGGAACTCAGGGGCGTGGTGGTTATTGGCGCTACGAACCGTCCAGACATAATCGATCCCGCACTGATCAGACCTGGGCGTTTTGACGAACTCATACTCGTGCCGGTGCCCTCTGAAGAATCTAGATGCAAGATATTCATGGTGCATACCAGAAAGATGTCACTAGCCAACGATGTCAATGTTGATGCACTTGTGAGAAATACCGATAAATTCACAGGTGCTGACATTGCGTCTGTGTGTAATAAGGCAGGAAGGTTTGCGCTTCGCGAAGATATAATGGCAGAGAAGGTAGATCAAAAACACTTCCTGAAAGCAATTGATGATACGGAACCCTCTGTGACCGCTGATACCATGAAATTCTACGAAGCGATGAGGGGTAAGCTTCAGACGAAAAAATCGAGGGAAATCGAAACACCTGCTTATGGCTGAAAAACCTGCTCTATCAGTCGCCTGGGATAAGTGGGGTAATTCCGGGCACTTTGGATTTTGAAAGGTTCGGGGATGAGGAATGGGGGAGAAGCCTGCTTTAAAGCGTGAACTGGGTCTCTTTGAAGTTACGCTTAGCGGCGTTGGAAGCATACTGGGTGCAGGTATCTATGTTCTAGTCGGGAAAGCCGCTGGTTTGGCAGGCAATGCTGTGTGGCTGTCTTTTCTCTTTGCGGCTGTGGCTGCCGGACTTACCGGTATTGCTTATATGGAGCTTTCTTCCATGTTCCCAAAGGCCAGTGCAGAATATGAGTATGTAAAAAGGGCTTTTGGGGAAAATGCTGCGTTTCTCGTGGGGTGGCTGGTAATAATCGGGATGGTAATTGCCGCGTCGGCGGTTGCACTTGGTTTTGCGGGTTATTTCAGTGCATTGTCCGGTGTAGCCATGGTGCCCGTCGCAATCGTATTGATCATGATATTCGGCTTTGTGCTCTTTGCAGGTATAAAGCAATCCGCCCGGATCGTCGTACTCATGACACTGGTCGAGATCGCAGGACTACTGGTGATAATCTATATCGGTCTGCCTTATATCGGTTATGTGAATTATTTTGAGACCCCGGGCATACCGGGTATCTTTGAGGCATCTGCCCTTATATTCTTTGCATATCTAGGTTTTGAGGACATCGTAAAGCTTTCACAGGAGACAAAGGAACCTGTGAAAACGATACCAAAAGCCCTGATGGTGTCGATAATCGTCACACTGGTCTTATATATCCTTGTTGCCCTGTCGGCTGTCAGTGTTGTGAACTGGCAGGCATTGTCCGATTCTTCTGCCCCTCTGACAGAGGTCGCATCCGTGGCACTGGGAAGTAATGCTTTTGTCATTTTCTCGGCAATCGCACTTTTTTCCACAGCCAACACCGTTCTGCTGATTATGATGGGAGGTTCCAGGATACTGTATGGCATGGCAGAATCTGGTTCATTGCCAGAGGTACTTGCAGCCGTTCATGCCACAAGAGGAACACCATGGTTTGCCATTGCAGTGTTTTCAGGACTTTCGATACTGTTTGTCTTCGTCGGCGACATAGTGACCGTTGCAAACATCTCGAATTTCATGATATTCGTGATCTTTTTCATTATCAACGTTTCACTGATCAGGTTACGCTATACGGAACCACATCTTAAACGACCCTTCAAATCCCCGCTTAACATTGGCAGGTTTCCTGTCCTGCCCGGGCTTGGTGCACTTGTCACTGTGTTCTTATTTTCACATATAAGTGCTGAAGCCATGCTTTATGGTTCTATTATCTTGATGGGAGGGTTATTGGTGGTGGGTGTCAGGTCAAGGAGAGGTGGGAGTGGTTTTTGAGAAGATGATTCTGTAAAGTTAGAGAGTATAATGAGTTAGAAAAACTGAGTTGTTTGAAGAGTAGAATTATGCAACAAAAAAAACGTTTTGTTTCATTATTTAATTTATGAACCAAATCAATTCAAAATTACTCCTTCTTATTTGTTTTAATAATACATAATATTTTGTATGTTAATTCTACATAAATCAATGGGGAGTGGAAACGAGAATTAAACAAAGTATATCGCCTCAGAACAAATATTGGATGTCAAGCGCAGTGCGCGTTTTTTGTGCCATGATCGTACTACTAGTGCTGCTGGCGGGTGTGGGTACAACAAGGGCAGAAGAATTAAACCTGAGTTTTGCAGACAGCTATTATACTGCAGGACATGCATATGATATTGCAGTTTCAGGCAACTATGCTTATGTTGCCGATGATGAGAATGGTTTTGTAGTTGTGCATACTGGTTCAACCACAAACCCGTATGATACGAACAAGAATAACGTGATTGAAAATGGTGAACTGTTTGTTGCAATTGGTGACTGGAAGATTGGACGTCTGGAGAACGCAGATTTATTAGACATCATTGGTTACTGGAAATCAGGAAAACCGTATTGCTGATTAAAGTCTACTGAAAGGTATTGTTTGTGTCATGTAACAGAATAGTACTTTGCATCATCACCGACTACAGCTCGCAATCTCACCAGCCATATCACTTTTCATCATAGTGCACACAGTATCGAAGTCCTGTGACTGCCCCAGCGCCCACATAAGTTTCACCAGTGCAACTTCCGGGAGCATATCCTCGCCTTCAATGGCACCCGCTTTCAGGATATCCCGTCCGGTATCGTAGACCCTGTCGCACACCCTGCCGTTTAAGCACTGCGAGGTCATGATTACCGGGATATTTGACCGCACTGCACGCTCAATTGAGGGTATCCAGTCCGTGGAAACATGTCCAAGTCCCGTACCCTCGATAACGATCCCGTGGTAACCTGCATCGATATAGTATGATAATAACTCAGGGTTTGCACCGGGTGTGAATTTAACAAGTGCGCATCCCGGCTCGATTATTTCCATCATTTCTAATTTACGTGTTCTACGCTTGATGTAATCCCCGGATGCCCTGATCGTGCGTGTCTCATAATCAACAACTCCGATGGGTTCGGAATTCATGGACTTGAATGCGTCCCTTCTTGAAGTATGCATCTTGCGGACCTTGGTTCCGCGGTGTATCTCACAGTGATCATCGGATGTCGTGCCGTGCATAACAACGCAGACCTCTGCAATATCACTAACAGCTACCACGGCTGCACAGATAGCGTTCATGACATTGTCACTGCTCGGTCTGTCCGCACTTCGCTGGGAACCAACAAAAACGATTGGCACAGGGGTCTTAACCATAAAGGACATCGCTGCAGCAGAATACATCATGGTATCCGTTCCGTGTGCGATGATTATACCTTCTGCACCGTTTGTGATCTCCTCCACCACAGCACGGGCAAGTTCTGTCCAGTACTCGGTTTTCATGTTTTCGGACAGGATATTGTAAACGACCCTTCCGCTAAAATCGGCAATCTCTTTCAATTCGGGTATCGCATTTAAGATATCGTCTGCAGAGAACTGTGCGGTCACAGCACCTGTCCTGTAATCTATCTTACTTGCAATGGTACCTCCGGTTGAAAGTATGGACACCTTCGGAAGTTTAGGACCACCTTTTTGCGCTTTTTTATCCTCCATAACTCTGGGTGACTGGACAAGTTCCTGCTTTTTTCCAATAACTGTTATTATGGCATTTTCAGGGTCAATGCCGGCGTTATAACCACTGCTCATTTTTATCACAATATGTTCGGTGGTACTTGGCATCACAATACCTTCATAAACCGAACCGTTTTTTTCAATTTGTACCCTATCGCCCTGTTCGAATTCCATGTTCATCCCTTTTTACTATCTTATAGATTCCTTATAATGTACAACCGTTCCCGCCATTCTATCTATTCCCTTTATTCCCGGAATCTTTTATACATATATCAACGACTTCATGCAGGTTCTTTATTGAGCCATCTATCTTGATGTTCAATTCTTTAAGAGCCTGTTCATCATTTTCCCGCAAGTTTATGCGGTTTTTAAGACTTCTCTGAACTTCCTCAGGTGCAGGTCCCCCCGGAACCCTGCGTTTTTTGATATTCGATACTGCATCAAGTGCCTCGCGAACCATATCTTCAGTCAAACCCCGTGCAGTCAGGCTCTCACCTATCACGCTATGTGCAACTGCATCAATTTCTCCAGGTGTAGGTTCACCGCTTCTCCTTGCCAGCACACCCACTATCTGGTGTGCGGTCCTGAAAGGAATACCTGTTGATCTCACAATAGTATCTGCAAGTTCCGTTGCGGTGGTGAAACCCGTAACAGACTGCGAAGCCATTATATCGGTATTTACTTTCATCGTCCCGATCATCCCCTCCATTATCCGGACAGCAGCTCTTGTTGTTTCCACAGCGCGCCAGACATTTGGTGTAGCTTCCTGAAGATCGCGGTTATAGCTCAATGGCAGAGCCTTGCAGATCGAGAGGATCGACATCATTGAGCCGATCACACTGCCACTCTTCCCTCTTATAAGTTCGGCTGTATCCGGGTTTTTCTTCTGGGGCATAATGGACGAGGTGGATGCATACATATCGTCCAGTTCTATAAAATTGAATTCGGATGTTGACCAGATAACGATCTCTTCTGCCATCCTGCTTAAGTTGATCATGATATTTGTAAACACGCCTGCAGATTCGATCAGGAAGTCACGGCTGCTTACTGCATCCATGGAGTTCTCGACCAGTCCGTCAAATCCAAGAAGCTCACAGGTACGTGTACGGTCAATGGCAAAGCCAGTGGAAGCAAATGCTGCAGCACCCAATGGACTCAGGTTTACCCTTGAAAAGGCATTGACAACACGCTCAAGATCACGGGACAAAGCATCTGCATGTGCAAGCAAATGATGTGCAAGGGTCGTGGGCTGTGCATGTTGCAGGTGTGTAAAACCCGGCATTATGGTTTCCACATTCTCTCCGGCGATTTTGAGCAAGGTCTTCCTGACTCCAAGAAGATCATCCATGATCCCCAGCATCTCATCCCTTAGAACAAAGCGGATGCATGTGGCAACCTCGTCATTTCGCGAACGCCCGGAATGCATTCGCCCTCCCACATCTTCTCCCACAAGGTCTATGAGCTTTGATTCAAGTGATATGTGAATATCCTCGTAAGTATGGTCAAGATTTTCGATACCCATGCTCTTGATCGCCAGAAGTCCTTCCAGAATGCCGCTGCAATCGCTGCTACTAATAATCGCCTGCTCTTTTAGCATAACGGTATGCGCCAGGTCAACTGCAATATCTGCCTCGAAAATCCATTTATCAGCATCCATTGATGATGTGAACATTGTGACTTCTTTATCTGCCGCTTCCGCCAACCGTCCTCTTCTTAAAATATCGCTCATTCGATCCCTCTGGCAATTTTGATCAATAGGTATCCATGACAATAAAATATGTAGCGTCCTATGGTGTAAACACTTAAAAAGATTCGTTTTTTCTATTTATTGATCTTTGTCACCTGCAATAAACTTAAATTGGTACAGATTATAGTAATTGTATATAGTGGAGGAATTATTATGGTAGATAAAATTGAAGTTTTTAGATGCCGAATATGCGGTGACCCTTACATAGGAACAGAAGCACCTAGCAGGTGCCCTTTTTGTGGTGCTAAAACGAAATATTTTATAGAAGCCGCTGACTGGGATCCCTCGGAGTTTGATGTGGAACTGAGCGAAAACAGTCTCATGAACCTTAAGAAAGCGCTTGATCTGGAGATCAATAACTCCGGATTCTATGAATGTTCCATGAACAAAGCAAAAGCCGCAGGGGATGAATATTACATCGCAAAATTCAAGGCACTGAAAAAGGTCGAATTCGAACATGCTTCTGCCATCTGCAAGTTCTTAAAAATTTCAGCTCCATCTCTTCCAGCGACCCTGTGTAGTGATGGTACGGAAAGAAACACAAAGGAAGCATGGTGTCGGGAAAAAAAAGCCATTGAATCATATTCGCAATTCAGAAGAGAAGCAACAGAACCGCGTCTGAAAGAGTTTTTTGGTGCGCTGGTCGAGATCGAGACCGATCATTTGAACTTGCATGCTTCAAAACAATGATTCGTTTTTTGGTATTTTCAAAACTCTTTTAAAGTGGTCTAAAAGCAATACTTGTTCACAGTAACACCGGGGTGTTGCGGAGATTGATAGAAGCGGTTATGTTTATTGCTTCGATACTGCTGCTGGTAAAGGGCAGCGACATACTTAGTGACTGCGCTGCAAGAACCGCCAAAATGTTTGGGGTCTCTGATTTTGTTATTGGTGTGACGATCATTGCACTTGGCACATCACTCCCGGAATTTGCATCCGGTGTCTATGCTTCCTACCTTGATAGAAGTGAAATAGTGCTCGGTGATGTTCTTGGTGCAAATATAATCAATGTTGGCCTTGTTCTTGGATTGACATGCCTGATAAAGCCACTTTCCATCAAGCACACGGAAATTTACAGTGGCTGGATACACCTTTTTATCCTTACAATGGCATCCATTGTCCTGATCATCGGAAATGGCCTCAGCAGGATCGTGGGGTTGGTTTTTTCTGTCGCCTATTTGCTCTATCTGCGGAAAGTTATAAGGGAATATCGAACACTTGGGGTGGAGCCGGTCACGAGAGGTCCTCTTGTAAATAACATTCTTGGGTTGTTGCTGGGGCTTTCTTTGATACTAATTGGCGCTAAACTTCTGGTAAACTCTATTATATCGTTAGCAGAGATTTTGGGGATATCTGCATTCATCATCTCATTGCTTTTGATGCCCATTGGTACCTCAATGCCCGAACTAACCACTACGATCATCACTACCAGAAAAGGCTATTCTACAATGGCATTTGGAAACATTATAGGTAGCAATATTGCCAATATCCTATGGGTGTTGGGGGTATCTTCGGTTGTTAGGCCAATTCTTGCGGATGCTCAGCAAATGCTTCCTGCAATAATCATAATGCTTTTGCTGGCTATATTTATGATCAAGTTTAAGGGAACATCCTACACGATCGACCGGAAAGAAGGAATTATTTTCCTGACATTGTATGCGGTTTTTATCATGTTTAATGTTGCTGTTTTATGAAATGGTAATTATCAAAAAAAACCTGATATCAGGGACGATGTTGTCCACTGATATTATTTTTCGTAACATTTATTCAGGTGTTCTTTGGATGAGGGCTGGGTTACAAGGCTCACAACAACCGCGGCGATTATTGCAAGGGGTGTTGCAATCAAGATTGGGTCAACCATTGTCCATGTTCCGGAAAGTATTGTAGTTTTGCCAAAAAGTGCTTGACAGATACCGAGAGGTTCTGCCTCTTTAGTATGTACGAACACAAGCCAGAAAAGACTGCTGAACGTTCCGACAAGAAGACTTGCAATTGCACCTTCCTTTGACATGCGCTTCCAGAAGAGTGCACCTGTATAGAGCGGCAGGAATGCAGCCGAACACAGTCCAAAGAAAATAGCGGTTGCCCTTGCGATAATACTTATCGGAAGCTCATACGCAAGAATGACACTTGCAATAATGGTTAGTGCAATACCAATCTTTGTCACATTCACTGTTTCTCCAGCCTTGCCTTTCATAAGATACTGGCGATAGAAATCATGACCGATCGCTGTTCCCATTGTATGATACTGGGAACTCAATGTCGACATAGCGGCTGCCAGCAAGGTGAGCATGAACAGGACAACAAAAAAATCCGGCATGGCGCTGTTGATATATTCAGGCATTATGAGGTCCGTATTTCCTTTGGCAACTTCCATTGAAATAAGTCCTTGTGTCCTGAAGAAATAAACGTTTGAGAGCGAACCCACGACATATGCAACACCTGCCATTATCAGGATAAAAGGTCCTCCTACAAAGACTGCCCTGTTAAGTGATTTGCTACTATTTACTGTCATGAACCTCACAACAAGTTGTGGCTGGGCAAGCACTCCTATTCCCACACCAAGGATCAGTGTGGAAACAAATGTCCACCATAGTGGTGAACCTAAAGTGGGCATTGCTGTCCACCCAATATGTCCGCCTTTGACCAGAGCTTCGGGAACCATTGGTGCCATGTCTGTGAGTGCTTGGTGAGCGGCAGTTATTCCTCCAAGTTTAACATAGGTAAGTATCAGCAGTGCTACCATACCAAAAAACATGAGCGTGCCCTGCAAAGCATCGGTGTACATGACTGCTATCAATCCACCGGTGATCACATATGCTGCAATAATGACCGTGAATATCAGAACTGCAACATCATAATTTATCCCAAGCGTGGTTTCAATGAACCGGGCCCCACCGATAAGTACGATCCCTGCATAAAGAGGCATAAATATTGCGATCAAAGCACCGGAAAAACCTTGTATGAACCTTGATTCGAAACGCCTTCCGAGTAGTTCAGGAAAGGTCACTACGTCCAGATTCCTGCCCAGACGCCGGGTTCTGGACCCATATACGACAAATGCAATAAAGACACCAACAAATATATTCATAAAGACGAGCCAGAGCAGTCCCATACCAAATGCACCGGCAACACCACCAAATCCAATTATTGCAGACGTACTGATGAAAGTTGCACCGTATGAAATTGCCATTATATAGGAATGGATATTTCGGCCTGCAATCATATAGTCATCGATGTCTTTGGTCTTTTTATACCCCATCCACCCAAGATAGAAGATCACCAGCATGTAGATCAGGACAACTATACCAAGTACAGGAGTGCTTACGGTCATTTTATTTTTCCTCCTCGTCACCTTCGTTCCATTTCAACGCGCCGTATATCACACATCCGATTGCACTTAAAATGCAGAAAAAGTATGCAAGCCATACCTGGGGATCATCAATACCTAACATATAAATTCGTCCTTTTTCATTAACTGTGACATATGATAACATATGACATATATTAAATTATCGAAATTCACAAGGCATGATTTTTAAATAGATGTGCTGTAATAAGGGAGCTATCTTCCAATACTAAGAACACAGCAAATTAAGAACCCAGGTGAACGAATGTATGCAGATAGAATAAACTCATTACCTCCTTATTTATTCGCAGCGATAGACGAAGCAAAGGCAGGGATGGTTGCAAAGGGTGTCGATGTCATTGATCTTGGCGTAGGGGACCCTGACCAGCCGACCCCTTCACACATCGTGGAATCTCTTTGTGAGGCTGCACATGACCCGAAGACCCACAGATATCCGTCATACACCGGAATGCTTGCTTTTCGTGAAGCTGCTGCAAACTGGTGCAAAGAAAGCAGGGGTCTTGAGATCGATCCCATATCGGAAACACTCACTATGATCGGGTCTAAGGAGGGCGTTGCTCATATCCCTCTTGCGTTCATTAACCAGGGAGATGTAGTGCTTGTCCCTGATCCTGCATATCCGGTCTACAATATAGGAACGCAGTTTGCGGGTGGGATTTCCCATATTATGCCGCTTCTTGAGGAAAACAACTTTCTGCCTGATCTTGATATTATACCAAAGGACGTTCTTGCAAGAACTAAACTCATGTTCCTGAACTACCCCAACAACCCGACATCAGCAACCGCTGGCACAAAATTCTTTGGAGAGGTTGTGGACTTTGCAAATGAGAATGACATATTGGTTGTTCATGACAATGCATATTCGGAAATGGTCTTCGATGGGTACAAGGCACCCAGTTTCTTAAGCGTAGACGGTGCAATGGATATCGGCATTGAACTGTATTCCCTTTCAAAGACATATAATATGACAGGCTGGCGTATCGCTTTTGCTGTCGGGAACAGTGAGATGATTACTGGTTTTGGAAAGGTCAAATCCAACATCGATTCCGGTGCCTTTGATGCCGTACAGATCGCAGGGATCACGGCACTCTCGTCATCGCAGCAATGCGTTTCAGATATGAATTGGATATATGCAGAGAGACGCGATGCTCTGCTAAAAGGGCTCAAAGAGATCGGACTTGATGTCAAACCTCCAAAAGCGACGTTCTACGTCTGGGCACCAGTTCCTGATAGATACGATTCAATTGGATTCTCAAAACTGCTTCTTGAGACTGCCGGCATCGTTGCAACCCCGGGTGTTGGTTTTGGCAAATATGGCGAGGGCTACATAAGATTTGCACTTACAAAATCGGTCGGGCGTATTAACGAGGCTGTTGAGAGAATGGGTAAACTGGATATCTAATATCTCCGGTTTTTAGACCTTGACCCTATATAAGCAACGAATTTGCATTTATCCGGCTGCTCCGGATCATATGATCTGCGATAACGATTGCTACCATGGCCTCTGCAACTGGAACTATTCTGGGTGGGATTGTTGGGTCATGACGGCCACTAATCTCTATCTCGGTCTCGCTCAGATTCGATAGGTCAATAGTCCACTGTGTTCTTGAGATGGAGGGTGTCGGTTTAACTGCAGCACGGCAGACTATTGGCATACCTGTTGATAGACCTCCTAATGTCCCCCCGGCATTGTTACTCCCTGTAACTACAAGTCCATCTTTGATCACAAATGGATCGTTCATCTCACTGCCACGCATACCAGCACATCCAAAACCTGCACCAATCTCAAAACCTTTGACGGCACCGATGCTCATTATGGCTTTTGCTAGGTCTGCATCCAGTTTATCAAAAACAGGTTCTCCAATCCCCGCAGGTATGCCCCGGGCAATGATTTCTACGGTACCCCCGATACTATCACCCTCATTGCGTGCATTTTTCACCAGTTTGAGCATCTTTCCTGCTGCTTCAGGGTCAGCACATCTTATGGGTGTTTTCTCTACGTTTTCTCGGATCTCATCAAAGGACACCGGACTTGCACGAACACCGCCAAGTTCGGTCACATGGGCAATAACCTCGATACCGAATTGAGACAGTAATGCCTTCGCAATTGCACCGCCTGCAACACGTCCAATGGTTTCGCGACCTGATGAGCGACCACCACCACGATGATCCCGGATACCGTACTTCATCTGGTACGGATAATCTGCATGCCCCGGACGTGGAAGGTCTTTGAGATATTCGTAAGCACTGGAATCGGCATCTTTGTTCCAGACCAGCATTGATATCGGCGTACCTGTAGTCCTGCCTTCGAATATTCCTGACAGGATCTCTATACCGTCGGCTTCTGAGCGGGGTGTGGAAACATCACTCTGTCCCGGGCGCCGCCTGTCCAGTTCTTTTTGAATATCGTTTTCGCTAAGGAGCAGTCCTGCCGGGACACCATCTATAGTTACACCAACGGCTCTTCCATGCGATTCACCCCATGTTGTGATTCTGAAGGCATGTCCAAAAGTGTTTCCTGACATTAGTATAATACATTTCTATGATTCTATATGATTTTTTGGATTGTATGTTGGTACTTTCTGTGCGCCTGCAAAATTCCGGAAACAATGTTTTCTATTTATATGTCTTTGCAGGTTCGATGTGCACGATCACATCAGTAATATCCACAAAGTTCTCTTTCAAATGCTCTTCGACCGTGTGAGCCAGTGCATGTGCTTTATCCGTATGCATATCAGGACTGACCCTGACGTGCAGGTCTATATGAATATCATCTACCACCCCACGTGTTCGAATATTATGGCATTGCTCAACGCCCTCTATCGAATTTACTACATCGCATATCGCTTCTTCATCAAGCCGGGACATATCACAAAGAGTATAGGTGCTCTGGCATATGATCAAGTAACCTGCACGGACAACGACTGCTGCAACAATGAGTGCGATCACAGGGTCTACGATGGGATAACCAAGTTTGATCGCGACAAGACCCGCTAACACTGATAATGAAACGTAGATATCACTCTTAGTGTGCATTGAATCTGCTACAAGTATTTCGCTTTTAAGCAGCACTCCCTGTTTGTGTTCATAGGTTGTGACAAAAAGGTTGACTGCCATTGTTACGATCATCACAACAAAGCTGATCGAAGTTACATCCGGTTGCATCCTATTTGAAAACCTGTCAATTGCACTGGATATGATCTCAAAGCCGACATATATCAAAAGAAATGCAATAGCAATTGATGCCAGGGTTTCGTATTTCCGGTGTCCGTATGGGTGTTCTTTATCAGCCGGTTTGGATGCGATCTGGATGCCAATAAGTCCAACTATGTTCGATACCCCATCAAAAAGTGAATGGTATCCGTCAGCCTCCATGCTGAGAGTATTTGTCAACATTCCGTATACGATTTTGACTACAGCTACACCCAGGTTCAACAGTAGGATTCTGAAGAGAATCACACGAATTTTTTCAAACCGATTGTCCATGGAAATACCTTCTTTACAAAGATGCACAATGATGTGATATAAAAGATGCGACAAAATTTATAATTATCTACACAATAAATAAAATTATATCCTGCACAAATTTAAAAATCTATAAAA
>CAZQWP010000005.1:0-11156 GCA_964597005.1 uncultured Methanosarcinales archaeon
AAGTATAATATAACACCTTTTATGAAAATCCAAAATAACTAAAAATCCTTTAAATAAATATCTTATTCCAATCAATCAATCTCACTACTCCAATCAAAAGAACCAGGTTTGAACTTTAAAAGAATATCTTTTTTACCATGGTCTAACAGTGCCCTAATAATATCCGCTATATCTTTTGCAATATCACTAACAAATCTTGCAGTAGTGTTTATCTCAAATATTTTATCACACCATTCAAAAGATTCAACAAGAATCACATCCAGAGCTTCAGCTTCGACATTCTCTTTAATCTTTGCGGGTGAATATTTCCTTTTTGACAATCGTTTTCTGAGTTCGTCAGGAGATGCCCGAAGTACAATCACTATATCAGCAATATAATGCGAAAGATGACTCTCAATGATTGTTATTTTATCATTTCTTTCATCATTGTTGTCAAATCCGCAGGTCAAATCGTTTACACGTGCAATAACCTGTTCTATATCTGCAATCACTGCATTTCTCTTGGTATCAATTTCAGAATAGAGATGTTCTTCCCTTATTAATTCATTGAGGTGGATTATTTTGTATCCGTATTCTTCTTTCAGCAAGTTGCTAACAGATGTTTTGCCGGTTCCGGGAGTACCAGTAATTCCAATTAACATATTCTGAAGATAGAAACACTATCTCTTAATAATGTTATCTGTTACTATTTGTGACTATAACCTATCAATAGTACTATTAATGGTTATGCTGTGTTAGTGATTTTGCATTTTTTTCATATTCCCTGCAATTTTCAGGAAATTCTCGATGAATTTTAGTCCTTTGGAGGTGAGCACCGACTCCGGGTGAAACTGGACACCATAGATCGGGTATCTGCTGTGTTTGATGCCCATGATAATCCCGTCATCTGACATTGCAGTTACCTCAAGGACAGGTGCAAGTTTATCTATCGAAAGAGAATGATATCTTCCTCCTGTGAACGAATCCGGAATGCCGTCAAAGAGGGAGCATTCGATGTGTGTGATACCGGATGTCTTGCCATGTACAGGACCGTTCTTTGTATGTCCGATAGTTCCTCCAAATGCTGTGTTTATTGCTTGGTGTCCAAGGCATACGCCAAGTATCGGGATCTCTGCGCCAAACTCACGGATGATATCATTACATGTGCCAATATCATACGCATTTTCAGGGTTTCCCGGACCTGGCGATACTACGATCGCATCCGGACGGATAGCTCTTACTTCCTCTATGGAAACGGTGTTTGGTACGACTAAGGTCTCAGGTTCAAACACTGAGACATAGTCTACGAGGTTCCATACAAAGGAGTCCTTGTTGTTTATGAAAAGTACTTTCATTGTTTGCCTCCGGTTCTACTGCCGTTACTTACGGTTCTGTTTTCGCTGCTTGCGATGGCATTGAGCATTGCTGCCATCTTGCGTTCGGTTTCATTATATTCGTACGTCGGGTCTGAATCCGCGACAATCCCGGCACCTGCTTGGATGTAGCCAGTGTCGCCTTTTAAGATCACGGTCCTGATAACTATCGCAAAATCGGCATCCCCGTTCCAAGAATAATACCCGACACCACCGCCATAGATACCACGGGCGGTGGTTTCAAGACTATCTATGATCTCCATTGCCCGTATCTTTGGCGCACCGGACAGCGTTCCTGCAGGAAATATCGCCCGCGTTGCATCGAACTGGTCATACTCGTCCCGGAGAGCGCCGCTTACCGTACTTTCGATATGCTGCACGTGTGAGTATTTTACAACCGACATGAAATCGTCGACTTTTATGGTACCACCTTTTGACACCATACGCACGTCATTCCTGCCGAGGTCCACGAGCATTACATGTTCTGCGCACTCCTTTTCGTCATTGACCATCTTCCGGGCAGATTCAGCGTCCTCTTTATCGTTCCCGGTACGAGGGCATGTTCCTGCGATAGGGTTCGTGATAACTTTGCGCTGGTGTACCGTCATGAGCGTTTCCGGGCTTGCACCCACAATTCCAAGATCTCCGAACTTGAAGAGATACATGTAAGGACTCGGGTTTATCTGCCGCAGCGTCCTGTAGAGTTCAAGGGGCGTCTTCTTGATCTTAACTGAATACCTTCGCGAGAGCACAACCTGGAAGATATCCCCGTCGATGATATGCTGTTTTGCAGCCAAGACGGCTTTCTCGAACTCTTCTCGTTCCATATTACAGAGGGGCTTGGAGGGTTCGGACAGCGGCGTATCTTTTATATCATCACCAGATATCTCAGCTGGAGCTTCGGCTTCTGCTGCTTTTCCAGCCCTTTCAAGATAGTCAGACATTAATTCTGCATGCAATACTGCATCTTTATATACTGATCCAGGGTCGCATCCAGCAGTCACAAAGGGGGTGACCACGATGTAGGTATCATCTGTCAAGTGGTCGAACACAAATGTCCTTGTTGTAAGTGCGAACTGCATATCAGGGATACCCGACTCAAGTTCCTTTTCGATGTTCAACCAGCTGTCATATACGATGTCGTAACCGTTGTAGCCGATTGCACCACCAAGGAAGGTCTGCCTGTCGAACCGTTTTTGGTTCAGGAGCAAGGTACCGTTTGCTGTGGGGAAGACCGCTCGAAAAGCATCCAGCACATCCACCCCTTCATTGATCCGGGCGTGCAGCACCCCTTTTTCCGCCGCTTCGACCGTACATATAGGAGCAATTTTTGATCGTATATAATCCACAAGCTCTGATCTGGTCGGACTGCTTCCGGGTTTTTTAATGGAATCCGTTGGAAAATCCAGTGTAAGGACACGGTCCTTGATGGAAACCACCAAATCAGGGTCTGCGCCCACAAAAGAAAAACGTGCATGTCGCTTCTCTTTTTCAACCGATTCGAGTAGGTAGGAGTATCTGGCTTGTTGTAACACAGCATACAGATCAAGGGGTGAGCATTCATCCTTGACCTTCGCCATAAGCTGCACAAGTGCAGGTGCTGGAGTACCTGTTTCATTATCTACAACGTCATTGTCTACGACAACATTACCTGCAACAATGTCCTTTACCAGACCTGCAAACTCTTTTCTGTCAAGGTCAAAGTTGATCATTGATACACCTCGCATCTTGCCTCTTTTATAAATCTGCACATCTTTGCGCCGTCCTTTTTGCCGTCAGTTTCGATACCTGATGCAGTATCCACTGCATAGGGGAAAACCTGTAGAACTGCATCTCGTACATTGCCGGGTTTGAGTCCGCCTGCAAGGATCACGGGAATGTCCACGTTTTCCACAATCGCCCTGCTGATGGACCAGTCGTGTGCAGCACCCGTACCACCCACCTTTCCTGCTTTGCTGGAATCTAAGACGATACCGTCTGCAAGGTCGCGGTCCAAAAGATCGTTTATACCATTGATTAGCTGTTCGACCACTTTATCTGACGGATCTGTTGTGCTGACAGGTACCGAGAATGTTTTTACTATACCTGCATTGATATTGTCTCGGATGAATTCCAGTTCATCGGCACCAAGACCGCTGTGGAGCTGGACTACATCCGGTTTGACCGTCTCGATCATCCCGACTGCCTGCTCACCGTCTTCAGGCATGATAACAAGCACGGAATCTACAAAAAGAGGGACATGGAAAACCAGTTCGGTTGCCGTTTGGGTGTTGATTTTTCGGGGTGTGTCCACAGGTACATCGGTAATGAAACCGACAGCATCTGCACCGCACTTGACTGCAAGTTCGATGTCCTCAACAAATCTCATGCCGCAGATCTTCACCCGTGGCACCTGTTTGGTTGCAGTTTTCATTTGAAGGCCTGGCCTTTACGCAAATTCCCTGAACTCGTTGAGCTTTTCCAGGGCTTTACCGCTGTCGATAACATCTTCTGCCAGAGGGATAGCGTCTTTGACGGAATTCGCCTTGCCAGCCACATAAAGGGCTGCAGCGGCATTGATCACGACAATGTCACGCTTTGGTCCTTTTTCACCTTTGAGGATGTAATTAATATCCTGGGCATTCTCCTTTGATGTACCGCCCACGATTTCGTTTGCAGACGCCAGTTCGATACCAAGTTCTTCCGGTGTCAGTGTGTAGGTTGAGATAACGCCATTCTTAAGTTCTGCAACATAGGTCTCGGAAATGTTGGATATCTCGTCCATGCCATCGCCGTTTACAACCAGCGCATGTTTTGTACCGATTATCTTGAGCACCTGCGCAAGGGTTTCACACAAATCCCTGTCATATACTCCTATCACCTGAGCGGTCGCGCTGGCAGGGTTTGTGAGGGGTCCCAGGATATTGAAGACCGTCCGCACGCCCAATTCGTTCCTTGGACCTGCGACCCTTTTCATGGCAGGGTGGAACACCGGTGCAAGCATGAAGCCGATGCCTGTGTTTTCTATAGACTTTTTAACATCTCCCGGGCTGTGGTCGATGCTGACCCCGAGTTCTTTTAGCACGTCCGCGCTGCCTGAGAGGGATGTGATGGAGTAGTTACCGTGTTTTGCGACGGGCACGCCTGCAGCTGCTGTTATGATGGCTGCGGCTGTTGAAACATTGATGGTGTTGTGTACGTCACCGCCTGTTCCACAGGTGTCTACAAGCATACCGTCGACATCCGGGTAGATGAGGTTTGCCGCCTTTTTCATGCCCTTTGCAAACCCTGCGATCTCATGTGGGGTCTCGCCTTTCATTTTCAGTGCCATCAGGAATCCACTTATCTGGGCATCTGTGGCACTATTGAATATTTTTGTTATCGCCTTCTCAGCCTCTTTTATTTTGAGGTCATGTCCTTCGCTTATTTTCTGAATGCATGATTTCATTATGGGCACCTTTTATGTTTTCTTTTGTGATTGTAATGTACACTTATGTACTATGATGTACAAGTACGCACATTAAATATAAATGTTTCGCATAAAGCTCAAGGAATTTGCAGGAATCACAAAGTATAAACGTTCCCGAGCAGAAATAGCGGTTCATGGGTCTGAACTTTGCCTTATCCTCTTTCATTACGCTTTTCATTATAGTGGACCCGGTCGTGAACGTGCCTATTTTCATGTCCATTCTCAGTGACTTCGACCAGAAAGACCGCCATATGATGGTTAAAAAAGCAGTGATCTTGGGGGCTATTGTGCTGTCCATCTTCACAATTGCCGGGAATAAGATGTTTGGCTATCTCGGTATAGAGATGTACTCTTTCAGGATAGCGGGTGGTCTCCTGTTGCTTATCATTGCCATAGAGATGCTTCTGGGCAGGAGGCCGGGAACGAAGAGCAGCGCAAAGGAAGAGGCAGAGGCATTACTGAAGGATGATCTGGTGGTGACACCGCTTGCCATTCCTCTGCTCACAGGTCCGGGAGCCATAATATCGGGAATAGTGCTCTTCAATACGGCAGACGGGATAATAGATCAGGCTTTCCTTTTTGTGGATATCGCCTTTGTCTATACCCTTTCGTATTTCATCCTGTCCAAGTCCGAAAAGATCTTTAATCGTCTCGGTCACACCGGCACTATGGTGATAGTAAGGATTATGGGTCTCCTCCTCGCAACCATAGCAGTCCAGTTCATTATCACAGGGGTTGGTGAGGCGCTGGTGAATATTATAGCTACGTTGGCGTAGTAGGGTTGGCTTTAAATGTCTAAAAATTCTGCTTTTAGTGATTCTTTTAGGTTAAGAAGTATAGTTTAAACAAAAAAATTAGAATGTGAACAACATGAAATGTAAGTGTTGCGCGGGGAGAGATTATAAAAAAATTTGTGCTAACTACATCACCAATAGATGAAATAAAGGATATTTTAGGATCGAACAAATTCCCAATACTTATAATACATAAGACAAAAGTCTTATAAAATATTAATACACAGCATTGAGCATATGAACCTATCTTGGGTTACAGGATTTTTTTGCAGAAATTGTAAGTAATAAAAAGCTCCCATTGGGTGAAGAAGTTTTCATCACCAAATTGCTCGCTCCAAAATTATTTTTAAGCCAGAAGGCCAATCATTGAAATAAATTAATTTTTTTACTATATGAACTTTTCAAAATTGGAAGAGCTGTTGGAAATATTATTTTTTAGTGGCATTTTGAGATCCATATTCTTTAGATTATATGTCTATTGCAGTTGTTTTTGAACATATGTACATGTCACCCTTTAAATCTTTTAGCAACAAAGTTTACATTTTTTTAGAAAATGTGGTATGTTAGTTGGATAGCCCCATCATCCCGTAAATCCGCTCCATGTCCAGATGTCGGCGGACAAGTTCTGCAAGCTCGAAGTAAGCCCCCTCTTCAGAATCATCTTTTGGTGGCTGGTAGGAAAGTCCTTTTTTTTTGAGGAGGTAGGTTAGAAATGCGCGCCGCACATTCTTATTATCGAACAGTCCGTGAAGGTACGTGCCGATCACAAGTCCTGAATCATCCATGCAGCCATCGTCCCCGAAGACCGGAGCTGGTGATTCGGTAACTCCCATGTGGATCTCATAGCCGGAAATGGTCTCTCCCCTGACTGCTTCGAGGATAGCACCACCACCGTTAACGGTCTTGGTTACCTGCGTTGTGGTCTTCTCATATACATCAAAAGCGGTTGTAATATCCAGCAGTCCCAGTCCATCCACCTGCACAGCCTCGCCGTTTTCGATGCCTGAATCAACTATCTTTTTGCCAAGCATCTGGTATCCCCCGCATATCCCGATGATAGGTACGCTGCCGTTGAGTCTTTTGATCTGCACGTCCATACCGCTCTGCTTTAGGTCGCGAAGGTCACTGATGGTGTTCTTTGTTCCGGGAAGTATCACAGCGTCCGGTGTCCCGAGTTCCTCATCAAGTTCCACATATCTGACATACGCCAGGTTCTCAAGTGGCTCAAAATCCGTGAAATTGGATATCCTCGGAAAACGTATCACTGCGATCTCAACACCGGAAACGTCGCTACTTCTGGATTTGTTCAGGGATTGCTTCCTTGTACCGTTTTTATCACCAATTGAGACCGAATCCTCGGAGGGTATCCTTATATTAAAATACGGAAGCACTCCAATTACCGGAATTCGTGTAAGCTCTTCAAGTTGCTTTAATCCCGGTTCAAGGATAGCAGGGTCGCCCCTGAATTTGTTGATAATAAATCCCCTGACATTTGAACGCACATCAGGAGGCAGGAGTTCGATAGTCCCGTACAGGCTTGCAAACACGCCGCCTCGCTCAATGTCACCCACAATAATAATCGGTGCATTGGTAAGCCTGGCAGTTCCGATGTTTACTATATCCCGCTCATAGAGGTTGATCTCTGCTGCCCCGCCGGCACCTTCCATCACTATGATTTCATACTCATTTTCAAGCCTTTCAAGTGCACCCCTCAGAACACCATGCATTTTATCAATGGAACCGTAGTATTCTCCTGCTTCCCTGTCCGCATACGGCTCACCTAGAATGATCACCTGCGAGAGACGGTCCCCTTTTGGTTTTAACAGTACCGGATTCATATCTTCAGTAGGCTCAATACCAGCAGCCTTTGCCTGTATCGCCTGTGCAATCCCGATTTCCTTACCGTCCTTTGTTATCCATGAGTTCAGGCTCATGTTCTGCGCTTTGAAAGGCGCCACACTCCATTCTTCGGACAGTATCCTGCAAAGTGCTGTGACGACTGCACTCTTACCCACATGCGAAGCGGTTCCAAGGATCAACAAATGTTTTGTGTTGTTGATTGTGCTTTTGTCGTTTTTCATCTCTCATACTCCACAACATTTGCGATCTCGGCCAGCGAGCCGATTAGTGAGTTCTTAAACCTTTCCTCATTCACAAAAGTAAACTCTGCTTCAGGGTTCAGTTCTATCAGCTTGATAGTATTCTGGAGTGCCAGCTCAAGTGCTTCATGATCCGGGTTCCTTACCACTTCTGCATTGAAGGGATATACCTCACAAAGTTCAACAGGGAACGCCCCGAAGGGCGGTTTGAATACCAGTATATTGTCAAATTCACTGTCATCTTTTGTTTCGGTTGCACGTATGATAGCCGAACCTGTGATCGTTAAGCGGTCCATCCGGTTAGAGAACCGCAGGACTTCAGGGCGGTTTGCGGATTCCGGTCCGCAGTAGAAGAACGTGGATTTAGAAATGGGGTCGTATTTTTCAAGCCAGTCCGAATAACTGTATGCCCGTTTAAGTCCCTCCAGAAGTCTGGGGTGTGCACGGCAGCGCTGTTCCACAAGTTCCAGCAGGTTACCATCTTTTATCGATTGTTTTACAAGCCGCATTTCCTCGAAGGTCACATAGAGGTTGTGCCGTGCAAGAAGTTCCTCCCGGTTGTCAGCGCTTTTCAACTCTTCTGCAGTATGGGATGAGCACACCGAACATGAGCATGGCAGATAGTGCAGGTTTTCAAGATGATATGTTCCGTTCGATGTGATGTAACGGGAGTCCTTTGCGTACAGTGCATAGGCAGCCGAATCAAAGAGGTCGCATCCAAGTGCAACCGCAAGTGCGAACATCATTGGATGCCCGGCACCAAAGAGATGGACAGGGGCTGTGGGACGGAGTCCTTTTTTGGAGGACACGATCACGTCTACAAGATCAGCATAACGGTACGATTCCATCAGCGGTACAACTGCGCCTAGGGGATAGATATCAAAATCAAGTTCTGAAAGCGTTCTGGAACATTGTTCCCGCAGGTCCTGATAGGTGGAACCCTGCACCGGTCCTGCAAGCAGCATACCATCAGTCACTTTCTTGCGCGCCTCGGTCAAATGCTCCATGGTTGTCGCAAGTTCGGATTCTGCCCGGGAACGCAAAACATCCGGAGGTGTCGGGATATCCAGAGGCACACCGATATCCGAGCCTATCTTTTGCTGGAACTCAATGATCTGTTCATTGGTAACTTCCACTTCGCCGTAGACCGATAACTGAAACGACCCCGAATCCGTCATGATTGGACCTTCAAAACCAAGAAGTGCATGCAAACCGTCTTTTAAGGCACATTCCCGCAGTTCATCCCTGCGGTAGATAATATAGGAATTGGTGATAAGAACCTCTGCACCGAAACTTCTCATTTCCTCTGGTTTTATCAGCTGGATGTTCGGGTTGATCACAGGCATGACAGTAGGTGTTTCCACTACTCCGTGAGGTGTTGTGAGCCTGCCGATACGCCCTGCAGCATCCTTGTGGACAATTTCAAATATCGATGACATTTGAGCAATAGATACCACTGGAGGTATATTTAATCTTCCTTCACCCCTTCCAAGATTTCTTTTAGGAACCTTGCCGATCTACTTCAAAGCCCCAGTATATCGTCCATGGTATAGACACCGGGCTGTTTGCCGCAAACCCATTCAGCCGCCTTCACAGCGCCGGCTGCAAACATGTTTCGTGAGTGTGCCTGATGCTTGATCTCGATGCGCTCGCCGTCTCCTGCGAACAGAACAGTATGGTCTCCCACAATATCGCCACCCCTCACTGCATGTATCCCGATCTCTTTATCCCGTGGTGCAATATCATGTCGCCCGAAAACATACTCCTTGCCTCCCAATGTCTCACTGATCACATCGGCAGCTTTCATGGCAGTACCGCTTGGAGCATCTTTCTTCCTGTTATGGTGGGCTTCTATGATCTCTATATCATAATCAGAAAGGTATTTTGCAGCTTGCTTAAGGATATTGAAAAAAATGTTAACTCCCACCGAAAAATTGGGAGATATAACAGCTGAAACGTTATTCTTCAGAATTGCATCATCGATGATAGCCCTCTGCTGGGGGGACAGACTTGTTGTACCGATGATCAGGTTGACACCACATTCTGCTACCAGAGGAGCACTGTGAACTGTGGCATTCGCAATGGTAAAATCGATCAGGACATCGGTGCTGGTTTCTTTCAGGACAGTTTTCATGTCCCTGACATCGGACACCGGTATTTTAAGCGTTCCGGCATGTGCCACTTCCCCGGCATCCTTGCCGATATTAACGATATCAAAAGCAGCGGATAGTTGTAGATTTTCAGCTTTAACAATATTCTGGATTATCAGTCCACCCATCTGTCCGCATGTGCCTGTGACTGCTGCATTAATCATGCAGTACACCTGCATTTCTAAGTGCTTCGAGTAGGATCTGTTCATTTTTGCTGCTAATTGGTGCGAGTGGTTGTCTAAGATGTCCGCTTTCAAGTCCGATTAGTCCCATGGCACGCTTAACAGGAATAGGATTTGTCTCAGTGAACAATGCACGGATAAGTGGTGCAATTTCGTAGTGAACCTCTCTGGCTGCCACCATATCACCGGTAAGTGCACAATTGACAAGCTTTACCATCTTGTCCGGAACAATGTTGGCAACAACCGATATCACACCGTAGCCACCAATTGAGACTATTGGAAGTGTCAGGCCATCCTCTCCTGACAGGACCAGAAAGTCCTCATCAATGGTCTCCTCAATTATCCGGGATACTTTTTCAAGACTACCGCTTGCTTCCTTGATCCCGACAATATTCTCTATCTTTGAAAGCTCGACAATGACATCAAGTGGCACATCCTGACCTGTACGTGAAGGGATGTTGTATATGAGCAGGGGTAGTTCGGTGGATTCGGCAATAGTCGTAAAATGTCCGATCAGTCCGTCTTTGTTTGGTTTGTTATAATATGGTGAGATCAGTAGTGCTCCGTCAGCTCCTGCATCCTCTGCATGCTGCGTAAGTTCTAAAGCCTCTGCGGTGTTATTTGAGCCGGTTCCTGCTATAACAAGTACGTTTGAACAATCAATCACGGTGTCGATCAATTCCTTATGTTCAGTAGTCGAAAGTGTTGCAGATTCTCCGGTAGTCCCGCTGGGAACCACTCCGGAAACGCCGCCTTCTTCCACAAATGCAAGGTTTCTCCTAATGCCGTCTTTGTCGATAGTATCGTCTTTTGTGAAAGGAGTGATAAGTGCCGGTAGAACCCCTTCAAACATTTTATCCCCGCGCTTAGGTTATTCTCGGTGCACGTGTGTCATTTTTCGTGTTACATACCCTGCCACACGATTTCTGATGACCTTACCTTCAATTGTCGTATATTTAGTGACGAGTTGTTTATTAACATCAAAATCCGTCGTGAAATCGTCTCTGTGATTCTCTAATAAGCGAAATGCTATGTTTTTAATGCTTGTCTGCCTAATATTTCCCATAGTTAATCTCCAACAGCATATTTTAGTAATATCGCATGATTATGATTAATTCAATTATGATTAAT
>CAZQWP010000005.1:11256-21144 GCA_964597005.1 uncultured Methanosarcinales archaeon
ATTATGATTAATTCAATTATGATTAATAATCTGTGATTTCCAGTACCGCCTTATTAATACCTTTGCATTTATACTTTTGTATGAGGCACTAATAATTCTCACAAACTTCAAAAAAGTTCATGAACAGCTCTTCACCTTTTTCAGTATGCGCCACTTCTGGATGCCATTGAACCCCGTAAATTGGTTTTGTCATGTGACGCATTGCTTCTATTTCACATATATCGGAACGTGCAAGTTGTATAAATCCTTCGGGCATGACTGTAACTTCATCTCCATGTGATGCCCAGACCGATGTTCTGGGACCTATACTCTTGAGTATATCATTTTCCTCTATAATTTCAACTTCTACAGCTGCGTACCCTCCGAATTTTCCAGTGCCGAATTCACCACCAAACGTCTTTGATATCAACTGATGTCCTAGGCATATTCCGAGAATTGGCAGATCGATTCTTTGCACATATTCGGAGCACCTGCCTATCCTTTCCATTGTTGGACCGCCGCTTAAGACCAGACCGTCCGGTTCTTTACCTAGAATGTCTTCCACAGATGTCATATTGGATATGATCTTTGTGTCCATGTCAAGGTCGCGTACTGTGCGGTGGATTAGGTGGCAGAATTGTCCATAGTTATTAATAACTAAGATTTTTAACTCTCTCATTTTAATTATCCTTCTTTTGAGAAAACTTAGGTCTGCTTGCAATATAGAATGCTGAATAAAATATATAAGATTATTCTCGAAACCCAAAGATGGTAAATCGAAATCTGTGAAACCACAAGATTATTAAAGTCCGACCACTTATTATCTTCTGTAATCATCAGTGTATGGTTACACTAGTGATTGAGATTTAATGATGAGTTAAATCAAACACTAGTCATAATCTAATCACATCAAAGTTACAAAAATAGTTAAAATCATTGATCAGTAGTTTACATTATTCATAAAGCATTATACAAATCAATATTACAAACATAAAGGAGCATATCATCGAGTAACACTTGAAGTCCAATGATGGCAAAAAACAAGTCGACTGTTCAGGTATAGAAAATAGTTAAATTCTGAAATGTCGAAAGAGTTCCTGAAGGATACCAAGTGACAGAATCCAAAAATTAAATGTTATTTCACAAATGAGTTGTAGTTTATCTATTAATTTCAATGTGCAACTCGACAGATATGCGAAAATGCTGATACAATTAATACTGACTGGCAGTATATAATATGTGAGAAAAAACAATTGCAGATGCAACACATCCAAATATTCCTGTATTTAAGGAATAGTGTTCGAATTTAGTCGGATAGTCATCTTAATAGTGTTTCCCACACATTTTGTAAATTACTTTGGTTCTACTATTTTTGAATAAGATTGCCTAACTAATGTATAGGCCAAAAAAACATCATTTAATTACAACCTTATGGAGAATAATATATGCAAGATACAGATACTACAAAGTATATCATCCATTCTAAAATAAATGCAGATGGGATTGTTGAGCGACCAGATATCGTTGGAGCTATTTTTGGACAGACTGAAGGGTTGCTTGGTACAGATCTCGATCTGCGCGACCTTCAAAAAACCGGCAGGATTGGCAGGATCGAGGTTATGGTCACTGCAAAAGCTGGAAAATCAAAAGGGAGTATTTTAATTCCATCCAGTCTTGACAGGATTGAGACCTCTATCTTGGCAGCATCGCTGGAAACCATTGATAGAGTAGGTCCTTGCAGTGCCAGGATTGAAATAATCAAGGTCGAGGATGTTCGCGCAACCAAACGAAAACACATTGTAGATAGGGCTAAGTACATCCTTACTTCCATGTTCGATCTAAATATGCCAGAGTCGCAGGAAATTGCTGACGAGGTACGTGAGTCGGTACGTATTGAGGATATGGTTTATTATGGGAAAAATAAGATTCCCTCTGGTCCGAATATGCTCAATTCAGATGCTATTATAGTTGTCGAAGGACGTGCTGATGTGCTGAACCTTCTGCGATATGGTATAAAGAACTCAATTTGTGTTGGCGGTACAAACGTTCCACCAGAAGTTGCTGAGCTTACCAAAAAGAAAACAGTCACTGCTTTCACAGATGGCGACAGGGGAGGGGAACTTATAATAAAAGAACTTCTGCAGGTTGCAGATATTGATTTTATTGCCCGTGCACCAGATGGAAAAAGTGTTGAAGATTTAGTTCAAAGGGAGATTGTGAGGGCTTTGCGTCAGAAAGTGCCGATTGAACAGGTTATTGATCGGTACTCAGTACGGGAATCGAAACCATCCAATGTTAGCAGGATTTCACGATTGCCAAAACGGAAAGAGCCAGGAACAGAACGAGGAACAGAACGAGGAACAGAACGAAGAACAGAGCGAAGAACAGAGCGAAGAACAGAGCGAAGAACAGAGCGAGGAACAGAGCGAAGAACAGAGCGAAGAACAGAGCGAAGAACAGAGCGTCCTGCAGTGGAAAATATACAGAAGCGTTCTGTTAAGCAGCGTGAAATAGTTGCTGCAGAGCCAGAAGTACCACTGAAAACATCTACCCAAAGTCAGAGGTTCAAGCCTCATGTGGATGCATTAGTGGGAACGCTTGGTGCGCGCCTGTTAGATACGGATGATAATATTGTAGGGGAAACCGATGTACGCGATCTTGTGAACACTCTGAAGGACTATTCCGGCGATGTGAAAAGTGTTGTCTTTGATGGTGTGATTACCCAGCGGATACTTGATATTGCAGCAGATAAAGAGATCTCCAACCTTGTTGGCGTAAAGGTCGGTAACGTAACAAAAAGCCCTTCAGCAGTAAAAATAATGACTGCCAGTGGATTGTAACTTTTTAATTTGGGAGATGTTTTCACACATTTCCTATATTTTTCTTTTTTTATGCAAATCTACACGATTATTCATAAACAAAATATAGAAAATTATAAATAGTATATAAAGGAATATTGTTTCCTCCAACAATGGTTTTATTTGAGACAAAAGAGTGTAACTATTTGCAGCAAATTGCTGCGTGTGTATATTTATTATATGGGTAGGTTGATTGTTATGCACAAAGACGAATTAATACAGCTACACACCTTGATGGCTCAGATGAAGAAATATTTCGAATGCAAGGGCAATGATTATAATTTTGACGAATATCAATTGTTATCGATTAGCCCTGTACATATTCATCGTAGTAAAGCAGAACACAAACATGCAATCTTTGTTCTTGGAAATGAACTTGCATCCTTAATCTCTGATGATGAGTACTCAGGTGTCGGAAGAACGTCTGCACGAATGCAGGAACTTGCAGCTCGTGCTAATACGGAAATAACCAACAGTAACTAGAAAAAATTCAGTATCTTTGCAGGTTCGTGTCGGGTAGGCATGACCTCTTCTTTTATTTTTAATACATTCAAAAAAAGGGCTGGGTATAAGCGCATTTTCATGATTATTCCATCTTCATTATCACTGTAGTATCCTTCTTCAATCCAGCAGGGTACAAACCCAAGGCGACGATATAGTTTTTGTGCGCCTGTGTTGCTTGCCCGCACCTCAAGGCTAACGTACTGGAATGCGCTTCTATAGAAAACATTGAATATAGCATAAACTAGTTGGGTCCCAATTCCACAGTTTTTATACTCGTTCTTCACAGCAATTGAAAATATGCGTCCTTCGTTTTCTATCAATTGGTAACCTACTACATAACCGACAACTGATCCCCCAACCTCGGCTACAAGGAAATAATCTCTATTCAGTTCATAAAAATTGATGTACAGGAAAGGATTGTGTTCACTAAAAGCTTCCATTTCAATTAATAGGACACCTTGAAAATCATCAGGTTCGAATTGCCGTATGATCATAACATCTTATATAGTGCTAATATTAAAAAAGAATATTGAGAAAAATAAAAAAGAAAAACAGGAGAAAGGTTCAATCTTCTTTCTCGAATAACCTTCCTTCTTCCTTCCTTTTTTCATACCACATTGGGAATTCTTCCTCTGCTCTCTCCGGTGAGATCTGACCCGTAAACATCGTCCAGTTCGCCGGGAAGAAACCAGGGCTTAAATGCACGTTATACAGGTGTAGCATCAATGCGAAGCCTGCCAGTATGGCATCCATTGTGTGGACTAAGAACAATGTCGGCAGGTAATCTGCAGGTGCAATAAATGCCACAAAGAAAGAAGGGAACCACATGAAAAAGCCCGTAACTATCAGGATCGGGAAGAATATAATAGTTCCCCAGTAGTCGATTTTCTCTCGATATGCGTATTTCTTGTATTTTGCCTTATCGGTCATGCCGATAATGTAGAATGTGTCCAGGAAAGGATGTACGATGTCACTGGGGCGTGGGAACATCTCTCTTGATTTCCACCATGAACGGTCAGAAATATAGTACAGAAAGTGATATATCATTAAAGCTAAAATCGCGCCGCCTGCAAACCTGTGAATTGCAGTTGTAGTGCTGTACCCGCCAATGGGCATCGCAAGGTATCCCAGATCGTCAGGGAACTTAATCACAAGTCCTGTGGCAAATAAGACCAGACATGTTACAGCCAGTATGGAATGCTGTATTCTCTGATTCAGAGTAAATCGTTCCATATTAGGTTCTGGTTTTGGTTTGGCCATTGTCATTCACCACCCGATATTATCGATTTTAAACTCATAAACAGATGGTGGGTGACAAGGACTGCGAAGAACGGGACACCAAGGTCAAGCGTATACATAATAACATGACCAATCATTTCTGCAATTTCTCCACCACGACTTAATTCGACATCCTGTGAGGACATTCCCGGATAGACATCATGATATGGTGTATTCACACCGAAATAAGTGTAGATGGCGAAAATAGTCACAAGTGTAATTACAAGGGATACAATCCACAATGTAAGTGATAAAATATCTTTTTGTGTCTGATTCATATTACCGTGCCTTCTGATAATTAGAATATATTTTCTATAATTGGAATCTCAAGTGTTAAGCATTTATTACAGAAACCATCATCCAAGATATATACGTTTCGTAATGACCTTATTTTGGCTCCATTTGTATATTTCCAATGTAATGCCAATGTAATAAAAATTTTTTCAACAATTGATTAATGTCACGGGTTCCCGCAGAAAAATTAATAAACTTTATATAACCCATCTTCATTTACTACATCAGGAGATAAAAATGAGTCATAAAATAAGTTTCACAACATGGTTAATTTCCGCAGCAATTCAGGTGCCGGTGTGGATAACCGGGCTGTGGTGGGCACTCTACTTCATACCAAACTTGCTGTTTGGCACGAATCTTCATCCAGGTCATGATCCTATAACACACTATGGCGGTACATTAGTAATTTTCATGTTACTATACGGTGTTGCACTGTTTTCATATGGTTTCATGGCACATTCATTCGGTTGGCCCAAACCGTTCTTCAAGGATAACGAATACTGAGATTTTCGTTATTCTTTTATTAGATTTATTTTATTTTCTTAACGTGCCGCAGGTCAACGGCTATTCCACGTGTTGAGTCCTGCATTTCTTTCCCACCCATCAGTGCACGTCCTACACAAAAGGCTTTACTGCCTGATACAATAACCTCATCATTTGAACGGATCTGCGGGTCAGCTTCAACAACCCCGGGTGCAAGGATCGATCCTTTCGGCACGAAATCATCAATCTTCACAATATACTTTTCGCGCATCTGCAGTAATTCTGTTCCTTCTATAGTCAGTGCAAGTGTACCGTATTGCGGCACAAGGGTTGCAACCTGTTTTTTGTCTATGAATACTTGATATTTAGGATAGGTTGCCTTGATTATAGAATTGTCAGGTATCAGTATCTTGCCTGCACCGCTTCCAAACTGGTAGTCTGCAATTGCACGCATTAATTCCTTTTTGATGAAATCCGGTGTACGTGTACGTCCGGTACATAGTCCTTGGATGGTATCTCCTAATGCAGACAGTGACTCCTCAGCTGTCACATTACCACAACTTGTGAAGATCATCCCAATGCCCAGTCTTTCAGCTACCGATTCACATATCTCCCGGTACGCGCCTTCAACATGGGCAATAATGTACGAATATTTGTGCTTTGACAGGTACCTGAAAAGACGATCGGCTACCCAAGCTCTTTCCTCTGCGTCCCAGTAGCCGGTTACAGCAATATCATAATGTGCTGCAGGATAGGTGAGTTCCATTTCCCTTGGAACGATGCCGAGTGGGGATGTGATGATAACCTCATGTACAAACCTGCGACTCTTTCCAAGTGCCCGGATGAATTTTTGATGTGAGTTTGAGATGGAATATGGTTTTTTTGCAGAGCAAGGTAAGAGGAGCAGGATATCCACATCAGGAGGATTGTATCTTTCTAAAACCCGTTCAGCAAAGCGCACTACTTCTGCCCGTGTGAGTGATTCACCGGTGTTTGCAATTAGCTGGTTTGAGCGGACGATCGGGGCGTGCTCTTCCATATAATTGTATTCAAGATCAGAAAGCCTCAAAAGTGCTGTTAGCCATGGTCGTGTTCTGCATTGTCCTTCAACGTACTCACGTAGCGTGCCAGCACGTATCCTCTCCCGCACAAATGCCAGTTCGGCCACAAGCACATTCCGGTTGTGTCTTAGCAGGATTTCTGAACGCCCTTTCCTGTTCATTTCCCTGAGTTTCTGAATGTTCACAGAGGTGCATGCTTCACATCTGCATGGGAGTTCCGAGAGTGAGTCTAGATAGAACCTGCCCGAAGAAGTAAGATATATGTCATTGTATGCGGCGATCACAGTTCTTGTGTCATCCACCACATCGACTCCAAGATACACAAGCATTGCCACATTCTCAGGCAGGCAGATTGCAGGAGCATAAAACGCAGTGTCTGCAAGAACATTGCTTTTTAGTTCAAGAAGTGTGTTCAAAAAACCTCTTGCATTGTTTTCGAAACATCCTGCACCTTCCATAACGTACAGATCGCTTTTTCCGGGCTGCTGCCCTGGCCGCAATGTGGTCCCAATGGCGCCACTGTCTGTAAGATCAAGGGCTTTTGCAATTTTTAGAGCTACATCATCAGGTGCAGCAGGTGGGAATGACTGATGTGGATGGATGATGAGCGTATCATCACCAACAATCTGGCGAAGCTCATGCAGCCTTTTTTCAGCATTTTTTTTTGAACCAAGTCTCCATAGTGACCCGGCATCTAACAAGCTCCCTTTTTCAGGATTTCCCAGTGTTCCTGTCTCTATAACACATGGTGTCTGGATAGGTGTGCCAAGCAGTAACTTTCCAATCCTTGCGGCACCATCTCGTTGTTGTACCTCAAAATATCTTGTCATTGGTGGTAGATACGCATATGTAGATGTAAATGTTTGGCTAAGATCACCGTAAGTTATAAGAGACCTCCAACACTTCAAAACATTCGAGGCTCATAATGGATTTGATCATAGAATTACAAGAGATCGTTGGGACCACCCGGGTAACGGCAGAGCCTTCAGAATTATACTGTTATTCCAGCGATGCATCACAGGTCCGTGGTACGCCTGACTATGTGGTACGGCCCAAAAACACCGAACAGGTTTCCCGGATTCTTAAGCTTGCAAATAAAAATGGGATAGCTGTAACTTCAAGGGGTGCGGGCACGGGTCTTGCCGGTGGGGCTGTTGCACTGACCGGTGGTGTGGTTCTTGACCTGTCAGGTATGAACCGGATCCTTGAGGTGGACATTGATAACCTGCAGGTTGCAGTGGAGCCTGGAGTTGTTCATGCGAAACTCAATGAAGCGCTGAACCCGCACGGTTTTTTCTTCCCACCGGATCCCGGAAGTTCTGCCATGTGCACACTGGGAGGACTTATCGCAAATCGTGGTAGTGGTATGCGTTCTGTAAAATACGGGACAATAAAGAACTACGTACTTGATCTTGAAGTGGTGATGGCAGACGGCACTGTGATTAACACAGGTTCAAAGACATTGAAATCCTCAGCAGGCTACGATCTGACCGCGCTTATGGTTGGTTCGGAAGGGACGCTCGGGATAATCACAAAAGCACTGCTGAAAATCCATCCCCTTCCGAAATTCAGATCATTGCTATTGGCATCGTTTGAGGGTGCTGAACTGGCAGGGAAGGCTGTGGTTAGGGTACTCGCTGGAGGTATTGTTCCTTCTGCATGTGAGATCCTTGACAGGACAACGATCAAAGTACTGAATGCGTATAATCCCAATGTTGCACTTCTGGATTCAGATACTATTATACTATTTGAAGTGGATGGCACGGAAAGCGGTGTACAGGAAGAAGCAGAAATGGTTAAGTCGATATGCAGACCTTTTGCATTTAGTATCAGTATTGCGGCAGATGAGCAGGAAAGAAATGAGATATGGACAGCACGCAGGCTGGTAGGTGCAGCAATATCCAGACTTGACCCAAAAATGACCCGGGTGTATGTTGGAGAGGATATCGGAGTACCGATAAAGGAAATCCCAAATATGTTGAACCGTCTGCGCTTGATCTCAGAGAAGTCGGGTTTACAGATCATGACCTACGGCCATATAGGGGACGGCAACCTGCACACAGGCATGTGTATCGATGTACTTGACGATGAACAGTGGAAACATTTGAACCATGCGGCTGATGAGATTCACAGGACTGCCCTTATGCTCGGCGGGACTGTTAGTGCGGAACACGGCATTGGCAGTGCCAGAGCTAAGTATATGAGTCTTGAGTGGGGGCCGGCTCTTAATGTGATGGCTGCGGTTAAACATGCGCTTGATCCAAAAGGGATATTAAATCCCGGTAAACTGGGGATTTGATGCATGCTTGAATCAGATATCAGGTCAATATTGAAATGCGTGCGGTGTGGTGCCTGCCGCTCGGTATGTCCTGTGTTCGAGGAAATTGGCTGGGAGTCGGCAGGTGCAAGGGGGCGCATGCTTGTGTCACACGGTATCTCACAGGGACTTGAGGTTGGTTCTGCTGTGTTCGAAAGCCTTAACACCTGCACAACATGCGGTTTATGTCGACAGATGTGTCCTTCGGGTGCGGATCCTACAGGTGTTGTTGAGAGTCTAAGGCACCAGCTTGTTTCACAGGGTAAGATGACGGATTCACAGGCGAACCTGCATAAGAAGATCACATCAAGTTCGAATTCACTTGGAGAGGCGTCGGATAGGAATATGTGGTTGGGTGAGCGCACCACCGAAGTCAGGAAGACTGCCGACGATGTGTATTTTGTTGGATGCCTTGGAGCCTACCGTTATCCTGAAATCGCAGCCCTGACGTTTGATGTATTGAAACAGTTTGATGTAACGGTTTTGCCGGATGAGGTGTGCTGTGGTTCTCCACTTATCAGAACAGGGTTCGATGCGAATGACCTTATAGCCCATAATATGGAACAGATAAGAAAAGTGGGTGCCCATACCGTTATCACGAGCTGTGCCGGATGTTACAATAGCCTGAAAAATGATTACATGGATGCGTTTGATGTGATACATGTTTCAGAGTTCCTGTCTGAACATCTGTCTGAGCTAGAACTTAAGCGTCTGGACCTGACGGTAACATATCATGACGGATGCCATCTTGGAAGATGCAATGGTGTGTTTGACGCCCCGCGCGAAGTGATCAAAGCAGTGTGCAATCTCAAAGAGATGACGACAAACCGGGAGAATGCCAGATGCTGCGGTGGCGGCGGCGGTGTCCGAAGCGGGTATCCGGAATTGTCGCTTGCACTTGCAAAAAAGCGGCTTGTTGAAGTACCAGATGGCGTTGATTATGTTGTGACCTCGTGTCCTCTGTGCCTCAAGAACCTTACTGAAGCCGGGAGTGATACGGATGTTATTGATCTTGTGGAACTTGTGGCGCTTGCGATGGAATGATGTGGAGAATTGTATTTTTTAGCATAATTTATATCATGTTGCACAAATATGCAAAAAAGGAGTGTTCTTT
>CAZQWP010000006.1:0-19804 GCA_964597005.1 uncultured Methanosarcinales archaeon
TTATCAAAGGTACAGGACTAATTATAATTTACAGCAATTTAGTGACGCTATCGAAAGTCATTTGATCGGTTTGCCAATCTTACAGTTTATTATCTCTAAGTTTATACTATTGTAACAAAAATTTAAAAGGTATATAGATTTATAAAGTATTAGTATTTTTATTTATAGAAAAGAACTTCCATGTTACAAAAATTTCGGGGTCAGTGATGGAAAAAATAATGATGCAAATAGGCAAACAAAGCATAATCAACAAAGGTAAATTTCCTCTTCGTAAATGTTGGATAACAAGTACAGAACGCATTCTATGTGTCACAGTTCTACTGCTTGTGCTGCTGGCGGGTCTGGGGACAGCAGTAGATGATGAGGAAAACCTGACACTGGAAGGGGATTTTGGTAGTTCTACATATAGACCGGAGACCGAAACTTCAAGTGGTCTGGTTATGTTGGCAGGTATTATTGTGGTCACTGTAATTGTAATTCATGCGTGATCGGTTAAGTGATGAATCATGATAAATCACCTGTTTTTTGTAAATTATTGACTGAAAATATAATTTCATATTCAAGGCTATAACAATTGATTTTTAATATTTAGTGATAATGCATTTGATTGAATTTGTTCAAAAACGATGTGCTAACAAGGGAAAAATCACCTTAACCGATCACCCATGAATTGTAATTATACTTAAAAAAGAAGCCATCATTAGGTTGTTCAAGGAAAGGTAATGTTGCCTTTCCAATTTATTTTTGTCAGCTATTCCTTCAAATCACACCCCTCTGCCCGCTGGCACTTCTCTTGTACGTTTCGAACTAAGAACCAACAAGTAGCGTACCATTGAACACAGGTCCATTCTTGCATACCTGAAGACCTGACCGGTCCATAGGACATGCTCCACAAACCCCCTTCTCTCTTCAGAACCGTCATCGGTTCTGATATGTGAGGGTACCTGTCGCAGAGAACTATTTTTGAGTACCGGTGGGCGTTACGACATGGAAGGGAACATAAGTTCGCTCTTGGAATACATGGAAACGAACGAAATGTCTAAAAAATAAAAACGGAAGAATCAATCGGATAAGACCTTTAACACGTAGTCTCCCATAGACCTACTTCCTTTTTGAACTCTTCCAAACCCATTTTGTCTATGAGCGTTCCGAGCTTCATTTTAACCTCACCGTTTTCTCTGTAGAAATTGACGATCCTATCCACAGCTTCCAGAACCTCATCTTCTGATAGGTTATTTGCGACAACGTCCGCGAGTCTTGGCTTCAGTCCGGCAGAACCTCCGACCATGAGAGTAAACCCTTTGGCTGTGCCTATAATACCGATGTCCTTGATAGGAGATTCGGCACAGGAACTCGGGCAGCCGGAAACGGCCATCTTCATCATAAAGGGTAGTTTCATCCTGGTATATTTATCGTCCAGTTTCATGCCGAGACTTACTGCATCCTGCTGCCTTTTCTTACAGAAGGTTGTACTGGGGCAGAACTTGACACCTTTCATGCAGGGACCCAGTACGATTCCGGGAAAGATTTAATGTGGTTTTCAAAGAACTGTTAGACATTGCATGTTTTATGCTGTGCTGAAAAAGATTTAAGGGGAGTTTTGAAATAGGCTCATTGCAAAACTTCCCTGATGAACTGACCTTCGCCAATTAACTCGATGATGTTGCCTAATCTTTCTTTTCCGGGTTTTGTCCGATATTTGACAAAAACTTTGCCTATCTGTTCCACAAGAGACGGAATCTCATCCCTTGTACAGAATTCCTTTAAAAGAACACCATTTGTTGGTCGCCTCGCATCATTTCCACCAATCCAGACCGAATAACCGATTTTATCCTCTACAGCCGCATCATGCGGACAACCCCTAACACACCATCCACAGTTGATACATAGGTCCCTGTCAATAACGGCCTTTCTTGCGACTATCGAGATAGCATTTAATTTACATAGTTCGATGCATCTTCCACAACCTGTGCATTTCTCCTCATCGATTTTAGGGCGTAACTGTCCAACGATACCAATATCGTTACTTTCTGCCCTGACACAACTATTTGGGCATCCTGCGATACCTATTTTCATTTTGTGGGGAGTAAGCTTCTGTGCAAACTGCATGGTAAGTTCATTGGCAAGTTCTTTCGTTTCGACAAGACCCTCCGGACAATACGCCATGCCGGGACATGCATTAGCATAGCCCATTCCAATAGTCTTAAGTCCATTTCCATAAACTTCTGCCATCAGGTCGTCAACGTTCTCTCCTTTTACTCCCTGTATTTCAATGCTTTTTCTAGTTGTAAACTCCAGAGTGCCGTCACCATATTTTTCAGCAAGTTCCGCAACCTTTGCAATATAGTCATGATTCACAATTCCTGAATTGGTTTTGATCTTCACGAAATTGGTGCCATTTGCTTCTGGTCGTACCCCAGGATAGTCGCGTACCCAGTAGAACTTCACATCTTTCCCATCATCCAGACGATTTTTAAGTTCATTCCTGAACTTCCTCATCTTGATGCTAGCAAAGTCTTCAATGTCATTAACATCGACTCCTTCAGATGTTTCTATATATCCTGCCTCTTCTGCTGCCTCAAGTAATTTCAGTCCTTTATCATTCCGAGCTATTAGTGTTGTCCACCCGGCTGATGAACCTATATGACCGGCTGAAATATCTGCCGTCTTGGCAACAGCATCCCGGCAAATACGGCAACCTTCCCAAACACAATCTGCAATGTCTTTCAGGGAGATCTCAACTTTCCCTTCATCGGTCGTTACGAGCATTTCATCTAGTTTTATAGAATATTTCTTGATATTGGCCAAATCAATTCCTGTGTTTCTCAGGTATTCGGACAATTTTTCATAGTTAAAATTCTCCATACAGAATAAACCTATTACATAAGGGATGTTTGGGATATTGGCCTTCTCACCATCCATTCCAACTTCCATAGGATGGACATTAAGTCCTGTGAAAAATTGTGTCCTTCTGGTACCATATGTCTGGCATGGAACACCCACCATGGCGATATTTTTCAGTGTATCATTGCTCTGACGAAGTGCAGATATTGCAGGCACGGCAGAATATTTTGAGCCTTGGGAATCCATAAGTTCTTCTTTGCTCGTAACAATACGGGAATTCGGTTTTGTAAAACCTGCAGTGGTAACCGCACCATCTATTAATTCGTTATCAAAACAATAACTAAGAAGAGCAGTAACAGCACCACCATCCTGCCCTTTTTCTCTTATTGCAGGATCAGTTGCTCTCGCAGATATGATTTTTTCAAATTGTCCAATCAGGGAAGGAGGTTTTGCTTTAAAGTTAAATACATTCATCGATATACGCGATGCATCCGTCATTACGCGCTGGCAGACATCTTTACATGCACCTTCTCCATTTCGGTAACATTCTTCTTTTAGTTTAGGACCATTTTCATCAAAATCAATTATTTCATAAGGGCAGACTGCGGCACAAGCACCGCACAAAGTACACATGCCCGTATCAACAACTGCATCTTTTAAAAACCACTTGTATTCATCCGACACTGATATTCTCTCCTATTGATGTTCATTTATTTTTTATCAAAAAAATCCCACGTGCATAAAACTGATCTTTGTCAGTTTTACAAATAAAAACAGAACCTTATTTTTAATAAGGTTTTCTTTGAAATAGGCTCATTTTCTTAAACTTATGCTTATAACTCATTTTTGCATGTGGTATCTTTTTGATACTTACATATTACAAGGTACTTTGCTTAAATAACAGGTGGTTTCTATGTTTATACCATGAAGAACTGTACGGTCTACAAAACAATGAACATCGTCGGAAAACGATGGACAATCCATATCCTTCTAGAGTTATACAAAGGAGAAAAGAAGGAAAAACATTTTAACGAATTGAAAAGGAAAGTTGTAGGTATTACACCAAAAATTCTCTCTGCAAGGCTTGTAGAACTTGAAACGGAAGGATTGATCGAAAAACAAATTGACAGTTTAGTTGTGCCGGAAAGATCCAATTATTTCCTTACGGAAAGCGGGGAAGATTTTGTGAAGGTGATTCAGGAAATTAAAAAATGGGGCACGAAGTGGAAATTCGAAAATCACGAATGCGATCGGTCTCTTTGCAGGTACTGTGATATATAACGCCAAAAGGGCGCGACTACAGTTTTGGAGTGGTCTAAATGACAATTTCAACCAAACCAGGCAGACAGCAATATCGGGTGTATGAGTTATAAAACACAATAACACGTAAAGATAATCTTGCCTTTCCGATTTATTTTTGTCAGCTATTCCTTCAAATTCCAACCCTTTGCCCGCTGGCACTTCTCTTGTACTTCCCGAACTCAGAACCAACAAGCTGCGCACCATTGAACACAGGTCCATCCTTGCATACCCGAAGACCCGAAGGATCCATACAGCATGCCCCGCACACACCGATCCCGCATTTGAAATACCTGTGCAGGCTGAACTCCGACTGGTCAAGTGCACCTGTATTCTGAAGAATGTCAAACACCCTTGCCATCATAATCTCGGGACCGCATGTGTATATCCGGTCATATGCCGAGAGGTCAAGCTCGCTCAGTGTATCTGTCACAAACCCTCTTCTTTCTTCAGAACCGTCATCCGTTGTGATGTGGAGGATACCTGCCTCAAAGAACCTGTCTTTGAACACCAGTTCATCAGCATTTCGCGCACCGAGTATGGTCGTGACCTCAGCACCCACACCTGTTGCATACTCTACCAGTGGTGCAAGGGGAGCCGCACCCACACCACCTGCAATAATCAGTATCCTGTCATCTTTCTCTGGTAATGTGAATCCCTTACCGGAAGGTCCGCGGATTCCTACAGAATCACTCTCAACAAGCTCAAAGAGCCGTGATGTCGCATCCCCCATTTTCTGTACGGTAATGGCGTTCTTATACGAAAGTGTCATGGGAATTTCATCTACACCCCGTACCCAGACCATCACAAATTGTCCGGGTGTGGCAGTATTAAATGAAGCATCAAAAAAGAACGTCCTTATTGACGGCGATTCTTTAACAATCTTAGTGATCAAAGCATTTACCGGTCTCATCATACCATTCCGCGGGCAAGTCCTATAATATCTTCAACACTACCATAACCTTTTTCGGTCAGGAAGCTATCGATTCCCGATGTGATTGAACTGAACATATCCAGTCCCTCGAACACCGCAGAACCCACCTGGACCGCTGATGCGCCTGCCATCATCATCTCAACCGCATCCTGCCATGTGGAGATCCCTCCAACACCGATCACAGGAATATCCAGTGCAGCATACAGGTCATAGACACATTTGACCGCGATGGGTTTAATTGCTGGTCCTGACAATCCGCCGAACCTGTTCCCAAGGATCGGATACCCTGATTCGATATCTATCGCCATGGCACGCACTGTGTTGATGGCAACCACCGCATCAGCTCCCCCGGAGGCTGCTGCCTCACCTATCGCCACAATATCCGTAACATTTGGGGTGAGCTTTACCCACACAGGCACGTTCACGTTATTGCACACTGCAGACGTGATCTCTTGCACTTTATGAGGGTCGCTACCTATCATTGCACCGTAGCCTTCAGCATGCGGGCAGCTTAAGTTAAGTTCAAATGCATCAGGTTTTGCAGGGCTCAGACCCTCTGCAACTTTCACAAACTCATCGGCATTTCCCCCGAATATACTTGCAATAACAGGCACTGGTGATTCTGTTTTTGCGACCTCAAGTTCTTTTGCAAAATCTACACAAGAGGGGTTTGGAAGTCCCATTGCATTCAAGAACCCGCATTCCAGCCGGACCATGCTCGGGTTCGGGTGTCCTTTTTCTGGTGCCGGACCAATGGATTTCGTGACCACAGCGCCTGCACCCTCCTTTGCAACACGAGCAAGGGATGCACCTGTAGTGCCCATGATACCTGCTGCCAGTATTGTCGGGTTCTTAAGATCAAGTACTTTGATCGTTACCATATCCATCAATATATTGAAGATATTTAATTTTGAGTACCTGATAACTGGCAGAGTGCATCCTGCACCAGTTCCTTTCCGCCATCCCTTACAAGTTCTTTTCCGAGCCTTGTTGCATGTTCCCTGTAACCTTCAACTGGGATTATCTCATCAACACGCACATCATGCGAACCGTCCAGTGCAAGCACCTCTGCACGTACATGTATCTCATCACCACTGTCAACTGTTTCTGCATAAGAACCGACCGGAACAATGCATCCACCTTCCACTTCGGCGATTACCAGGCGCTCGATCTCGGTCTCCATACGCGTGGTTGCGTGATCAAGCTGAAAAGCCACATTCTCAGCTTCAGTATCAGTACGGGTGACAATGACGATCGTTCCCTGGTTAGCAGATGGGCAGAATGCATCAGGATTCAGGCGTTCCACATCCATTTCCCAGCCCATACGCTGAAGTCCTGCCTCTGCGAGCAAAATGCCATCGTAAAGACCGTCTTCCAATTTTCTGATGCGTGTATTAATATTCCCGCGTAGATCCTGGATATTCAGGTCAGGACGGTACCTTAGAAGCTGGGCACGCCTTCGCATGGACGTAGTACCAACAACAGCACCATCAGGAAGTTCGTCCAGTGTTGATCCTTCGATGGTCAGGAGCACATCAAAGGGTGAATCGCGTTTCAGCACCCCTGCGATGGACAGTTCCTCCGGCCGCTCGGTTGGGAGGTCTTTCATTGAATGGACAGCCAGATCGATCTTGCCTGTAAGCATCCAGTCATCGATCTCACGCACGAAGGCACCGACACCCTCCACTTCATGAAGGGGACGGTCCGTAAAAGTATCGCCAATGGTCTTTATGATAAGCTGCGTAGTCTCTACTCCGCGCTCATCAAGCATACGTGCAACAAGGTTTGTCTGTGCAAGGGCAAGAGCACTGCCACGGGTTCCGATAATCATTTTTTTAAAACTCCTATTTCAGGTTGGCTCCATATGCCTCTAGTGTTCTGTCAATATCGGGATCACTGTGTGCGAAGGACAGGAAGTTGGTCTCGAACTGCGACGGTGGCAGGAACACTCCGCTCTTCAACATCCTGTGGAAGAACTCAAAGTAACCTTCCTTGTCGCACTTGAGTACTTCCTGGTAGTTCGATGGGGCGTCTCCGAAGAATATCTTGAACATGGAGGATATTCCGCATACATTGTAATCAAGTCCCATATCCGAGACGAGGTCAGACAACCGTGTACGTAACTCATCACCCTTCGCATTCAGGATCCTGTGAACATTCTCTTTTTCAAGGACTTCAAGCACTGCAATCCCCGCTGCTGCAGAAGCAGGACTTCCGCTGAATGTCCCTGCCTGATATACTCCTCCTGACGGTGCGATCATCTCGATGATCTCACGCCTGCCTCCAAACACTCCGATTGGCATGCCTCCACCGATGATTTTACCAAGCGTTGTCATATCAGGGGTGACACCATAGTATTCCTGTGCACCGCCCATTGCAAGCCTGAATCCCGTGATAACTTCGTCGAATATCAGCAGGACATCATTTTCCTGCGTAACTTTACGGACCTCTTTCAGGTAATCCCCTTCCGGTAATATCGGTCCGATATTTCCCATCACGGGTTCAATAATAACAGCTGCCAGTTTGTCCCTGTTGGATTCAATGAGGGATGTCATTGCTTCGATGTCATTAAAGGGCACCTGAAGCGTATATTTCGTGAAATCCCCGGGAATTCCCATGGAATCCGGTTTCCCGAGGGTTGTTGGACCTGAACCGGCTTTAACAAGCACGGCGTCATGGGCACCGTGGAAACCGCCTTCTATTTTAATAAACTTGTTCTTTCCTGTGAACCCGCGTGCTGCCCGGATTGCGCTCATGGTTGCTTCCGTACCAGTAGAAACAAACCTGAGCATATCGATACTTGGATAAAGACCTGCGATCTTTTCCGCAAGGTTAACTTCGAGTTCCGTGGGCGTACCATATAGCCACCCTTTTTCAAGCTGTTCCACTATTGCAACTTTAATGCGTGGATGAGCGTGTCCCAGTATCTTTGGACCATATGCCATACAGTAGTCGATATATTCGTTCCCGTCAGCATCTTTTATCTTCGAACCGCTTGCAGATGCTGTGTAAAAAGGATACGGTTTGATCGCTCGCACCGGACTGCTGACTCCACCCGGAAGAAGGGTTTTAGCCCTTTCATATAATTTTTCTGATTTTTCCAAACCCATGGGATCACCATTAAAAATTTTAAAGACCTCTAATTACTAACAAAATATTTACTTCTCCTCCAGAATCTGTGCCAAATCCTTTGCAAAATATGTGAGGATCATATCCGCACCCGCACGTTTGATGGAAAGCAAGGATTCGTACACAACTTTCTTCTCATCCAGCCACCCATTTTGTGCTGCAGCTTTTATCATCGCATACTCACCGCTGACATTATAGGCAGCAGTAGGCATCCCAAACTCGGTCTTGATGCGGTAGAGTATGTCAAGATACGGAAGCGCAGGTTTTACCATCACGATATCCGCACCTTCTTGGATATCCAGTGCAACCTCACGGATCGCTTCATCCGAGTTTGCAGGGTCCATCTGGTAGCCTGACCGGTCCCCGAATGAATAACCCGATTCTGCTGCATCCCTGAAAGGTCCGTAGAATGCGGATGAATATTTCGCAGCATACGACATGATAGGCACATTACTAAACTTGTTCCCATCAAGTGCAGAGCGTATCGCACCGATCATACCATCCATCATGCCTGACGGAGCTACAATATCCGCGCCTGCCTTTGCATGGCTGACAGCAGTTTTGCCAAGTAGTGGCAGTGTAGGATCGTTCAATATCTCCTCGGAATCATAATCTACAACTCCGCAATGTCCATGACTGGTATATTCGCAAAGGCACACGTCAGTGATAACAACCATATCTTTGCCAAGTTCACTTTTTATCTCGCGGACAGCCCGCTGTATCACATCATCATCCCCCCAGGCTGAAGTTCCGGTCTCGTCCTTTCTGGATGGAATGCCAAAAAGGATAACTGAAGGTATCCCGAGTTCTGCGGCATCTTTTGCATCATCCGCTGCCTTTCCAGATGGAAGTTTGTATACTCCGGGCATGGAGGAAATCTCCTGCACGAAATTTATGGTCTCATCCACAAACATGGGATATATCAGGTCATTCACCGTAAGTGCTGTTTCACGCACCATATCTCGTATCTTACCGTTTCTCAGTCTTCGCATTCGAACTTGTGGGAACATGGATATCAACTCATTAATCTCTAGTCTTGTCTTTCTTAATAGTTATATTGAATAATTTGGACACCGCGTCCAGCAGCTCATCGTTATCGTGTTCTGCGGCATTCCTGAGAACCTTTGTTGGCTCTGCTAGTATCTTGTTCACAATGGAATGTGTCAGATCATCAAGGACAGTGGTCTCGATCTCGCCCAGTGTGTGGTATGCAGCCAGCCGGTTCAATGCACGGTTTCGCTCATGTTTGCGTACGCTGTAAACCCGTCCATACAGCTCAGATATCAAACCATCTGCCTTCTGCTGTTTATACTGTGTGATTAGCAGTGCAAATTCCTCTTCGATCAAAGACTCTGCCTTTTTTGCTTCTTCCATACGCATCTTCAGGTTCCTTTCATTAATGACGCGCAGTGCATCAATATTGTGCAATGTGACATGCGGGATATCTTTAACTGCATCCTCGATGTCCCTGGGATTTGCAATATCGATCAAAAGAATTTCATTGTCCCTGTTTTCCATTGCTTTTGACATAATTTCCTTTGTAAGCACATAATGCGGCGCAGACGTTGCACTTATGACAACATCCGCAGTTTTGACATGATCATCAACATCAGTATATGGAACAGCCTGTCCCCCCAGTTCGCTCGCAAGCGTTTGTGCCCTCTCAAATGTCCGGTTTGTGATGTATATCACATCAATTTCCTTGTGTGCAAGTGCCCGCGCAACAAGTGTCCCCATCTCACCGGCACCAATTATAAGCACGTTCTTACCTTTCAGGTCACCAAGTATCTCTTCTGCAAGATCAACTGCTGCAGAGCCTATTGAAACCGATCCTTTGTTAATGCGTGTCTCCGTCCGCACCCTTTTGCCTACATGGTTAGCTTTGCTAAAAGCCGTATCAAGAACCTTACCGGTGGTACCTACATTCTTTGCGATCATGTATAGATCTTTCATCTGGCCAAGTATCTGGTCCTCTCCAACGATCATGGATTCAAGACCTGAAGCGGTCCGGAGCAGATGCATCAATGACTCGTCGTGGTCATAAAACTCAACGATCTTGGAGGACACACCCATTTCCTTTGCAAAATGGAATAGTATACTGCTTCCCTTTGGAGATACCACATATATCTCAACGCGGTTGCAGGTTTTGAGCACAGCACACTCGTAAACGAGTTCATGTGCGTACAACTTTTTTAGCACGCCTTCAAGGTCGCCGTGCCAAGCACTCTCCATTTCCTCTACAGTTGCCTTTGCATGGGTTATAACCATGCTTGATATTTCTGTCACCGGGATCCTCCAAAGAAAATAAATGTAATAAAATATATTAAATATATGTCAGTGTTCAATGGTCCATACCATTTATCTGTTCCAGTACTATACTATATGCTATCTTATACGCTTTTTCATAGGAATCCGACAGCGCATCCCATACAGCCTCATCATCGAGTATTTTCCATAATATATCTTTTCGTATTTTCTGGTCGGGAACATTCTGTTTAAGGTATGTACGCATCTCGTCCTGGATTCGTATCATGTTTTCATACTGGACCGTAATCACCTGTTCGATTCTCTTGCGGGTATATTTTGAGATCGCAGGACTTGAGCCAAGGGTCGATATCCCAATTATCAGGTTCCCTCTCTGTATAACAGAAGGAACCACAACATCACCTATGGAATCCACCTGATTTACCAGGACATTGTTTTTATTTGCGATCCCGATGATTCGCTCGTTAAGTAACGCATTGTTTGTGGCAGGGATCACCAGAAATGCATCAGAAAGCAGGTCATGAATTTCAGCATCGGACAGAGAATCAACATCATAAGGCGTCAGTTTTACTCTACCGATTTTCCTGAGTTTTTCCAGCTCCTGTGTGAAATCAGTGCTTATAACAGTAGTGTCTGCGTGTGGAGAAAAAAGTCCTGCTTTACGCTCTCCTACCAATCCACCTCCAAAGATTATGACCTTCCTCCCGCTGAAATCGATCATCAATGGGAGGAAATTCCTGTCACCGCTCATTTTTGTTTATCCTTGAGATCATTTTGTGATAATATGAGACCCTGAATTCATAACCTTACGCCAGTTTTCTTGAACTCGCGCTCACTGAACAGCAGCTTGTAATTAGTAATACCAGTGGCTTTCGATATTTGTTTTGCCACTTTCATGCAATCTTCTTTTGTATAAGAATGCACCATTGTGAACAGGTTGTATGGCCAGTCCGGATAACGCGGGCGCTCATAACAGTGTGTCACTTCGGGAAATCCGGACATTATCGCTCCTACTTCCTCGGCCCTGTCATCAGGTACGTTCCAGGTGCACATTGCGTTGGCTGTAATTCCGATAGCCAGGTGGCCAATTGATACCCCGAATCTTCTGATTATGCCTTCATCCTGCATTTTTAAAAACCGGCTGACAACATCCTCTTCACTCAAACCAAGTTTTGCGGCAATCTCTGCAAAGGGTGCATGGACAAGGAGAATACCATCCTGCGTCATCTTGATAAGCTGTGTGTCTATCTCGTCCATTATCTCACCTGATATCAAATTTCACTCCTATTTTAAACAGCCGCTTAGTAGGCAGGCTGATCAATGGACATCCTGTTCTGGATCTTATCTCTTCGAGGATCTGGTCCAGACGCTCTTCATTTGCAGCTGATATCGTGAACCACATATTATATTCAGCAGGACGCAGGTAGTTATGGGACACTTCCAAATACTGATTGATGCAATCAGCAACCTCATCGATTCGCGCCACTGGGGCTTTCACAGCAACAAGAGTACTTGTCCCACCTGTTTTTTTTGTATTGATGATAGGGCCTATCCGCCTTATTGCGCCATCTTCTGTAAGGCGGCCAAGACGCTGTAACACCTCTTCCTCAGGGATATTGAGTTGTTCGGCAAGTTTTTGAAATGGATGTGATTCAAGCGGGAAATCCAACTGTATAGTGTTCAGAATAAGCTTATCGGTTTCATCGAGCCGGATCATTCTTGCTCCTGTTTTTTTCGTGGTGTGTATATGCAATAGGGTTCCTCGGCGAGATAGTTTCCAGTTTCGGCATATGCGCGTGCACGGCAGCCACCGCATACCTTTTTGTATTCACATTCCCCGCACTTACCCTCCAGTTTGCTGAGGTCGCGGAGATCGTTGAACACTTTTGAGTTGTCCCAGATATCCCGGAATGTCTGCTCCTTGATATTTCCGGCAAGTATAGGCAGGTATCCGCATGGATATACTTCGCCGATACTTGATACAAAACAAAATCCTGTTCCACCAAGGCATCCTCTGGTCATAGCCTCATATCCATGGGTTTTGGCAGTGATCTTTATTCCTTCTTCTTTTGCACGCTGGCGCATTATCCTGAAATAATGCGGGGCGCATGTTGCCTTTAACTGTATCTTTGTGGTCTTCTGCTGGTCATAGAACCAATTCAATACAAGTTCATATTCTGAAGGTGGGATCTCTTCGTTTTCGATATCTTTGCCTCTGCCTGTTGGAACCAAAAGGAAAATGTGGTGGGCTTCTGCCCCAATCTCGGTTGCAAGTTCAAGTATTTTCGGGATCTCGTCAATGTTCCGTTTTGTTATGGTAGTGTTTATCTGGAACCCTATGCCTGCCTGCTTGATAGCTTCGATACCTCGCATTGCTCCATCAAAAGCACCGGGTACTCCGCGAAAATCATCATGCGTTTTTGCGGTTGCGCCATCGATACTGACACTTATCCGCTGGATTCCTGCGTCTTTTAGCTTTACTGCGACATCCGGTGTGAGCAAAGTACCGTTTGTTGCCAGCACTACCCTGAGTCCTGAGTCTGTGCCATAGCGTGCAATTTCGTAAACATCCTTTCGAACCAGAGGTTCGCCGCCACTTAAGATCAGGATCGGATTTCCCATCTCAACGATCTCATCAACGAAATGTTTTGCCTCGTCAGTTGTAAGTTCATCAGGTGAAATATCTGATGTTGAAGAACCCCTGCAGTGCACGCAGGATAGGTTGCAGCCTGCTGTAAATTCCCATGCAATAAGTCGTGGTGGTTGAGTCATATTATCATCAATCCTATTGTTAGGTTATATTGTTTTTTCTGCACCATCGTAACGGGCAGTCTGTAAATTCGATTTATTCTGAAGCCAGTTCTGGAGTAATTAGTAGAGAGAAGTATTATTTATATACTTGGTGAAGTTGACCTTTTGATTTTGAAAATATGGGATTTTGGAACTTAAGATGGGGTCGATTTTCTTTCAGATCTATGATAAGCTAACCTCGATAATATCGCCAAAAATATTTCTGAGATTGAAATTTAGTTCTGTCATTGACCTTTCAGTTTCTTCTTTTAACCTGACCAGGTGTTTTTTTTCAAGTTCCAGGTTCTGTTCTGTGGAATCTATCAGGCTCCTATCTTCAGATACCTGTTTTTCAAGAATTGTCTTTTCCTTGTATATTGTGAATCCGTTTAGTTCTTCCAGTATCCGGTCAAGTTCTAAGGAAAATGATCTCCTCTGGTCATAGAGGGTGAGAAGAGCATCAGTACCTGCCAGCCTATCGATCTGTTCAAGGGTCTTGTTCTTTTTTTGCTCTTTCAGGCCAAGAGTCCCATCTTCGACCCTTTTCCTTATATCAACAAGTAATGGAGTGATGTCGGTTCCCAGAACTGAGACCGGGTCGTCTTTAAGCGTTATCAGGATGTTACGGCTATCAGGGCTCAGGATATGCCTTCCGCTTTCATCCTGTTTCTCCATTCTTAAAATAGCTTTGGAGAGGGGTGTGAACAATCCTTTGATATTGAAATCAATACCGGAAATCTGTTCTATGAGAGCTTCGGACAATTTTTCCAGTTTCTTTGCTTTCATTAGCTCCTCGCTATTTTTCAGCCCCGCAAGTTTGGATTCACTTGTCTGCAATTCATTTTTCAATGAATCGTATTTTTTCACAAGGTCAAGGATTGCTTTTTCTTTCTCTTTGGTCTGTTGCCGGGTCTGGTTGATGCTTTCAATTTCATCAGGCAGCCTGTCATATGCATCCAGCCTATCCTTAATTTTATTAACAGGGGCGATAAGTCCATCGAGCAATGTGTCTAGGTGGCTTAGCTCATCCATAACAAGCTGGTATTCTCCGGGATAAAGCACTTTGACATATTGCTGGCTTCGAATAGTGTTTTCAATGCATGTTTTTAAGGTGGACTTGGCATCCATATAGAATGCAGAGGCACTGGCTGGTGTAGTATCGTTAGGGATATTTGTCTTATCAAGTATGATGTTCAGGTTCTTGATAACGTTGTCCCGGTTGGAGGCACCAGCCTTTTCAATTCGTTTATATGCACCTTCAACTTGTCTGGCATCCTGAAGCTGTCCTTTTCTTGCGCTGAGGGCTTCAAGAGCAGTATCTATCTCTTTATATTTCTGGCTGATAGAGGGTTGCAGTTTGCTGAAAGTATTTTCAGACTCAGTTTCTATCCAGTACAGAAGTTCATCAAACTTCAATAACTTTAGAGGTGTTATTTCCTCTTTTTTTCCAAAAATCTTTTTAATCAGTTTCAAATAGGTCGAGAATAAAGACACATTTTTGTTTTAAAAAGGTTTGGTACATAATTGTGATAATAAGAAAATCGATTATAAGGACAATTAGATATATAAAAAAAAGACAAAAACCGGCTCTGTAGAAATTCTCTACATTGATATAAACCACAGATGCACGTAGATAAACGCTGATGTGAATAACCGCCATCTGCGTTTATCTGCGGCTATGGTTTAAAATTCATTGACAATTAGGATTTCTACAGAGTCCAAAAACCGCATTACATTTTTATTTATTCATGGAACTGGGATAATTCACAGCCAACCCCATGATATTTTTTGCACCTGCTGCAATGTCCCTTGCAATCTCAGCACAGCCCACAGCAGCACTCCATTTACCAAGTATATGGGATTTCAAACCAAGATAGCGGTTAATTCTTTCTATCACATAATCGACTTCTCCAACAGACCCAGCCAGGAAAACCTCGCCTTTTGAACCATAATCCCTTAAAAGGACCTGAATGCTTGCAATTTCCATTGCTGCAAAGAGCGAGATGGTATCAAGTGCAAACAGGGCTTCTGATTCATTTCTTGCAGCGCCTTCGATAAGTTCGCGAACGTTCGAATAAGGCGTGTGTTTCAATACCCCTGCATTGATGAACGCTTCGTTTGCGGTAGAGATGCCGCCATCGATATCCCGGATTGCTTGCAGGTCAAGAGGACCATGATGTACGCCGGGTGCAAAGATGCATGCATCGATCGCGCCCACGAAATTCCCATGCGCAACCCCGAAAGTAACGGTATTCGAACTGATATCTGCCACAACAAAATCACCATATCCTCGACATTTCGCATGGTATGCGATCCCGATCTTTTCGGGACTCGTGGAATGTGAGAACACATTCATTCGTGCGTCGGTCCCGGTTCCGGCATGGATTCCTGGGATAACCACCGCAGGGATTCCAGAATTTTTGACCGCATCAAAAACACGAGTGCCTCCACCTGTTTTTTTGCCTGCGCCCTTGATACTTTGAACTCCCCTTGATGTTACAGACCTGATATCTTCCATGGCGGTAATCGCATCTCCCATTGAATAGGTAACTGCAATGAGTTCGATGTCAGTTTTGTCAATTCCAAAATGGTCTTTTATCAAACCAATTATACCAGACTCCGGCATAGCAGCTGCATCAGTCCTATGCAGTTCGAATTTTTGGATATCACTATTTTCAATGCCAGCAAAACGAATTGCTGTGGTACCGTGGTCAATTCCTATAAACATTGCTCACACCTGCTCCTGATCATCGAAAAGCATTGAATTCAGGTCGTTCATCACGCGTTCTCCAGCAGCAGTATCTCCCACGGTTGTAATGATCCGCAATTCCTGGGTTGCTGTTCCATGTGTTATACGCATCCTTAAATTTCCCCGCACATCAGAACGCAGGACCTTTGCAGAGATCAAGCCGCCTGCCACTCCTTTACCTTTCACAGTAATGACAGATGGTATCACTTTTTTGACTTCAGGGTGCCGGCTGATAATATTAACCAGCTTTTTACCGTGGCGCCCTCCAATAATGGTACTATGTGCGCCACCAATCTTGCGTGATTGTTTTTTCATTGATACTGTAATTTTTCCTGCGTGCATTGCAATGCGTTTGCACTGGATATATAAAACGATAGTGATTTTGATCTGCCTCTAATCTGTGAATACCTATCCTGCGTATATCTGAAACTTGCGTTCAACGGCACATCCATAAAAAAGAAGTGAACAATACAGTGATTGTCCACAGTTTATTCTCAGATCAGATATTCCTCGATATCCTTCATATCAATCAATTTAATACTGGCATCTGTCAGGACTTTCAAGGCACCTTTGATGTCGTTGACACGTACGATCAACAGTGCTTTTTCTGTCTTTGTGACAAAAGCGTATGCATAATCGATGTTGATATTCTGTTCTCCCAGAACCTCTGCGATCCTTGCCAGTCCCCCAGGAACATCTTCCATCTCAATTCCAAGTACATTTGTTTCAGACACCGTAAAACCGGTATTATGAAGTATGGTGTGTGCAGCATCCGGATTGTCAACCACCATTCGAACAATTCCAAAATCACCTGCTTCGGCGATGGTAAAAGCGCGTATGTTTATACCAGCGTCTTTAAGCTTGTGGGAAATGTTTGCAAGCTTACCCGTTTTGTTCTCTGCAAACAATGATATCTGTTTTATTATTTTATTTTCCATTTCACCACCATCTGGATTTCTTTATGCATTTATCATTTTTCAATATGTTATAACTGTCGATTATCTATCACTTTTTTAGACTTGCCCATGGACCTTGGCAGTGAACCATGCTCAACCAGTTCAACCTTGACACTGAGGTTCAGCACACTCTTAAGTGCTGATGCGACTTTATTCTCAAGGTTGATGATATCGTTCACCTTGTCGCTGAATGCAGCATCCGTCATCTCGATCTGGATTTTCATGTAATCCAGTTCATTGACCCTGTCCACGATTATCATAAAGTGTTCCCCTACTTCAGGAATGTTCATGAGGACGGATTCTATCTGTCCAGGGAAGACATTGATTCCCCGGATAACCAGCATATCATCCACGCGACCCATTATCCGCATAATGCGCGGATGTGTGCGACCGCATCTGCATGGTTTGCTGTTCTTGACCGTAAGGTCCCCGATTTTGTATCGGATAAGAGGCAATGCTTCTTTTGCAAGAGTTGTAATGACCAGCTCACCTTGCTCACCATCGCTCAACTGCTCACCTGTTTCAGGGTTTACTATCTCTACCAGGAACTGGTCTGCCCATATATGGATCCCATCCTGGTAGGTACATTCTGTGAACAGGGGTCCGCTAAGTTCAGAAGTTCCGAACACGTCATAGGCTTTGATACCTGTCAGATTTTCAATCCTTGCACGCATGGCTTCAGACCAGGGTTCTGCACCCAGGATACCCACACGCATTTTTGTATCATTTTTTATGCTGACGCCTTCGTTGTTCGCAGTTTCGTTCATGAACAAGAAGTATGATGGCGTACAGGCAATCACGGTCGTGCCTAAATCCTGCATAAGTTCGATCTGGCGTTCAGTGTTTCCCGCACTTGTGGGAAGGACAGTGGTACCCGCTTCCTCGGCACCATAATGAAGTCCAAGACCTCCTGTAAAAAGCCCATAACCATAACTGACCTGGATAATATCGCCTCTGCCAACACCAATGGATGTCAGTGCCCGGGCAAGTGATGTGTTCCATTCAGCAATGTCATTTTTAGTGTATCCAACAACAGTAGGCTTACCGGTCGTACCGGACGACACATGAAAACGCACAAGTAGCGTATTTGGCACGCAGAACATACCTGTGGGATAGGTATCCCTTAGATCCTTTTTGTATGTGAACGGCAGTTTTTTAACATCGTCAAGGTTCTTAATATCATCTGGCTTGACACCAGCATCATCGAACTTCTTCCTGTAAAAAGGTGAATGCTGGTAAACATAATGAACAATATACCTTAATTTTTCTTCCTGCAGTTTATTTAACTCCTCGAGAGGCATCCTCTCAATTTGTGGGTTCCAGTACTCGGTCATACACACTCTCTCCTATTCTACATTAAGTCAACTCAATAAACGACATGAGTTTAGCAATCAAGGATTATAAAATCGACGGATTTTTTTGATTTTTTAGAATGTCTCGAACATGTTCTTTACATTTTAACAGGATCTCGTCTATTTCCGCAACCACATCTATCCCCGCAGCACCTGCGTGCCCTCCACCGGTTCCTTGATATGGTTTACTGATGTCCTCCATGATCTGCCCAAGGTTAACCCCGGCATTGACCGCATCGCGTTTTGCACGCCCGCTCACCCTCATAGAACCATCACGGTATGAGGCAACAAGTGCAACATCTGCACCAATATTGATAAACATCGAGGATGCAGAACCACCAAAAGAACTCACATGTGAGGTTACTATCAGCCAGTCACCAACGCGCTCGGTCTCTGCACGTGCAGCAGATTTTAACATTGCAATACGCATCGAAATGTCCTGTGGCATAGTGGCCATCAGTTCTGTAACCTCTGCGTATTCCACTCCACTGGCTTCTATGATCTCGGCCATTGCTCTGAAAGTATCAGGATTTGCATGTTTAAAGTGTCCGGTATCTGTTATAATACCGGTCATGAGTCCCAGAGCTGTGCGGCGCATAATAGGTGCTTCCATACACTTGAGCACTTTAAACACGATCTCGGCTGTTGAGGTTGCGTTTTTGTGAAGATAAAATTCCGCGTTTTCTGTCAATGCTGTGGTTGTGTGATGATCAATAACACAGTAACGTGAAAGCTGTATTTCATTTAACTGAGTACTTGTGGAAGTGTCCACAACCACTACCATCTCGTATTCAGATGGATCTGGTTTTTCCACCACATCGATCTGCAGTTTATCAACAAGTATTGAGGCGATCCGGTTACAGCCATCTACAAGCCCGACTGTACCTCCAATTGCTTCTGAAAGTGCAAATGCACTGCTCACAGCATCAGGATCTGCATTGCGATGACATAACAACAGAACATTGTGGTAATCGAGGAGTTTGTTATAAAACTCCGCTTCGTCAACCTGCATAGGCACCTCCTATCATTAAAATAATGAGACATCAGGCAACTTCCAAGAAAATGTGGAAGGCACTTTACTGTGCCTGGGTTCCCATTGACTGCTGGAGTTGATCCTGAAGTTGTGTAAAACGCTTTGAGATGCGTTCTTCCTGCCGCGAGATTGATTGGAGTCTTAAAGACAATGTTTCTTTTTTCTCGTTCAGTTTGGTGATTGTTTCTTCTTTGTCAGCTTTAATTTGTAATTCACCAACTGCCCTGTAAATGACCGCATCTTCTTGCAGTTTTTCCAGTTCTTCAAGCGCCATTTCAGATTCCTTTTGCATGCCTTCTAACTGGCCTTTCTGTGCTGCGAGAGCCTGTGCCTGTTGTTGAAGTTGTTGTAACTGTGCTAACTGGTTTTGTATTTGGGGGGGTAGTTCTGTACTCATTTGGTTTCACCTGATTTTCCAATACACCTGAAATGATTTTAATGTTTCCATAATAG